>JAFQVE010000063.1 GCA_017408185.1 Oscillospiraceae bacterium
AGGCTTTTTCTTTGTATTTCCAATGACTTGTGCCATTCGTGTTTAGTCGTGTTTAGACGTGTTTAGTCGTATCTATTTGGACGGCTTTTGGGCGGCGAAAGCAAAAATAACGCCTACCTCCCGTCGGCTCGCCGACGACACGCCGACGGGGGAGAGGGGAAATAATGCAGGTTGACATTTTTTCTCACGTGATATAAAATAAAGTCGGAGACGGAAGGCGGTGGTTTCGTGATAAAGATAAACGATGGTGCGACACTTCAATATGTCTCGTCGGGACTTTTTTCGACGACTCAGAAATGGATACATCCGCGTCGCATCATTGACAGTTTTGAAATAATTTACGTTACTCACGGCGATATTTATATTGAAGAGGATGGCGTAAATTATCACTTAAAGCGCGGTGACGCACTTCTTCTCGAACCTGAAAAGCTGCACACCGGAACGATTGCAAGCGAAGGCTTAACGGAGTTTTTCTGGGTTCATTTCTTAACCGATGACATCAATTATTTCGGGATGCAGAAATACATATCCACAGAGGGCGAATATATGACTCTCGCGCTTTTCCGCGAGCTTCTCCACATTGCAAACACGGAGGATGCGCCCGATTACGCAAAGGATATGCCCTGCGGAAGCATCATAGCTCACCTTGCCTCAATCGGCAGAAAACGTGAGAATGACTCGACAACGGCGTTCTCGAAAATCTCCGAGTGGGTGCGAATGAACATCCGCCAGACGATGAAGGTAAGCGACATCGCCGAAATATTCGGATACAACAAAACCTACATAAGCAGGCTGTTCAAGAAGTATTCGGGTATGACACTCAAGGACTACATAAACCGCGAGCGGATAAAGTGCGCAAAGGAGCTTCTTCTCACGACGGAGACAAGCGTCAAGGACATATCGCATACGCTCGGCTTCGATGATGAAAACCTGTTCGTAAAGTTTTTCAAGTACCACGAAAATATGTCCCCGACAAGCTTTCGGAATATATATTTCAAATTGCATATGAACAACAAATGAAGCGGTATCCCAAAAGGATGCCGCTTTAATATTTTTGAAACAAGTCGTTTTTTCTCACTTTTTACAGTTATTGTTCATTGATAATGCATTTTTATTTTATTACAATTATAATGTAAAGTTATCTTAATACCACCCTCGGAGGTAAAAATGCGTAAAATTAAACATATAGATTTCACGGAGCTTACGTTCCGTGACGGATTCTGGAAGAGCAGAAAAGAGCTCAACGAAACCGTTACCGTCAACGCGGTATATGACCGTTTCAAGGCAACGGGAAGATTTGATGCTTTTTCCTGCAGTTGGAAAGAGGGCGAGCCGAACAAGCCCCACGAATACTGGGACAGCGACGTCGCAAAATGGATTGAGGGCGTTGCGTACATAACCGCAAAGAAGAAATCACCGCATCTTGAAGCGATAGCCGATGCGACGATTGATGAAATTGAAAAGAATATGCTTCCTTGCGGCTATTTCAATTCGTTCTACATAACGCTCGATCCCGAAGCACGTTTCACAAACAGAAATAATCACGAGCTGTATTGCCTCGGACATTTTATAGAAGCGGCAATCGCATATAAAAGAGCGACGGAAAAAGATAAGCTTCTCCGCCTTACGGAGCGATATGTTGATTATGTCATAAAGGTGTTTATCGAAGACAAAAGCGCATCCTTCCACACTCCCGGACATCAGGAAATTGAGCTTGCGCTTATAAAGCTTTATCGCGAAACAGGTGAGAAAAAATATCTCGATCTTTCCTCACATTTTATTGAGGAGCGAGGACGACACGATGAAAGTATCGGTATTCCGGAATTTCCCGATATTGAATTCCAGAGCCATAAACCCGTCCGTGAACAGACGGAAGCAGTGGGGCATTGTGTACGCGCTCTCTATATGTATTCGGCAATGGCAGACCTTGCGGCAGAGCTTCGGGATGAAGAGCTGCTTCGCGTTTGCAAGGTTTTGTTTGAGGATATAACGGAGAGAAAAATGTATATAACGGGCGGTGTCGGCTCGGATCGCTACGGTGAGCGGTTTACGCACGCCTACGACCTTCCCAACGACGTTGCATACACAGAAACCTGTGCGGCAATTGCGCTTATGCTTTTTGCAAGACGTATGTCGGAGCTTGAAATCGATTCGAAATATGCCGACATAATCGAGCGCGTTATGTATAACGGAATGCTTTCGGGAATATCGCTCGACGGAAAGAAGTTTTTCTACACAAATCCGCTTGAGACAGATCCGCGGCTTCTCACGCGCTATGATATATATGACGAAGCGCCGACCTATCAGCCGATACAGCAACGTGTCGAGGTTTTCGATTGCTCCTGCTGTCCGCCGAATATGGTAAGAGTTCTCGCTTCGATAGAAGAATATTTCTATTCGGTCAAGGACAAGACCGTCTATGCAGAGCAATTTGCACCGGGTGAACTGAGGCTCGGAAATATAAAAATAACCCAGAGGACGGAATATCCGAAAAACGGAGAAATTTCATTTTCCGTATCCGGAGATATCGAAGAATTTGCAATCAGAATTCCCGGTTGGTGCGATGATTTTATAATAGACCGTCCTTTTGAAAAGAAAAACGGCTATGCTTATATTAAAAATCCGCAAGGTGAGATCAACGTTTCATTTGAAATGACACCATTTCTCGTTCAGGCAAATCCGAACGTGACGGAAAACGGCGGAAGGGTCGCGTTGCAGCGCGGGCCGATTGTCTATTGCGGAGAGGCACTTCCGGGGACAAACCTTAAATCAATGCGATTTATCAATGACGACTTTGAAGAGCGATTTGATGAAGAAATCGGAGCGATAACGCTCAAAGCAAAACTTGAAGCTCCGGCGGACACAAAAACCTTATATCGCAAATACCTGGCAGACGATAAGGAGAAAGAAGTCGAATTTATTCCATACTACGCTTTTGCAAACCGCGGAGAACGCGAAATGCTTGTATGGTTTAATATATAAGAGGGCATTTGTATGGAGAGAAGATGTGCTTTTCATCTTGAACCCGAAAAAGGGTGGATGAACGATCCCAACGGGTTGTGCTTTTTCAATGGCAGATACCACGTTTTCTATCAGCATAATCCCGATTCTCTGCTGTGGAAGGCTCCGCTTCGCTGGGGACACGCCGTATCGGATGACCTTGTTTCTTTTACACATAACAATACGGCGCTTCTTCCCGATATGCCATATGAAAATGACGGAGGTTGTTTTTCCGGTTCGGCGATAGAAAAGGGCGGAAGGCTTTATCTGTTCTATACAAGTGTTTCTAAGGAGCTGGGGCAGACACAATCCGTCGCATATTCCGATGACGGAATTACCTTTGACAAATACGAAGGGAATCCGATTATTCCAAAATCTCCGCTCGGAGACAACACGGATTTCCGTGATCCGAAGGTCTTTGAGTATAATGGTCACTACTATATGGTGTGCGGCGCAGCGATAGGAAACTGCGGCAAGGTACTCCTTTTCAGGTCCGATAATTTGTTCGATTGGGAGTTTGTCAATTCGATATATGAAAATACCCACAGCTCGGGCGTTTCCGAATGTCCTGATATGTTTTATCTTGACGGGCGTTGGGTGCTTATGTTTTCGGCTGTGGAAAGAAAAAGCCCTTGTGTCCTTTTTGTAATCGGAGATTTTGACGGCGAGAGGTTTATAAATTGCAAGGAAAGCTTCTGTGAATACGGAACGGATTTCTACGCACCGCAGACCTTCCTCGATAACCGAGGAAGAAGAATTATGATCGGATGGCTGTATAATGACGACAGACCGAATGCCGCCGACAGTTCTTCCGCATCAAGCGGAGTTTTGAGCATTCCGCGTGAGCTGCATATAAGAAATGACAGAATAACAAACTATCCTGTTGAAGAGGCGCACCGCTTTTTCGATACGGACTGTGAATGTGCAGACATAATCGGAAGTATCATTTCGATAGATTGCGGAGACAGCGGGGAATATAGGTTTGATTTGTCTTGTATCAGCGGTTTTCGCGGGATAGAAAAGCTTGATCTGCTTTGTGATAAGAAGCTTGTCGAGATATTTATAAACGGCGGTGAAATATCCTTGTCGCGTTTGCTCTGCTGACCGGATAAAGGCAGACGGAGCTTTAAATATAAAATAATTCAGGAGGAAGAAAAAATGAAAAAGAGCTTATTTTCGCGTATTCTCAGCATGATCCTTGTCGTTTGTATGGTGATTGCCTATGTTCCTTCAGCATTTGCCGAAGATGCAGGGTATACGATAGTTTATGATTTTATCGCAAACTATCAGGACGGAGTGCCGTACACCTCGGGTGAGAACAATTTTTTCACATACAAGGGACTCAACGAGGTTTCAACGTATGAAAAATCAAACGGATTCTGGAAGTTTGATGCAATGGAAGGAACTCTTTCGGTAAATCATTGCTACAATCCCGCGACTCCGGCAAACAACGGTCTGCGCGCATACTGCGCCGACGGACGCACGTGGTTTTCGATAAAAATAAAGGTTCCGGTTCCTGATACATATGATGTAATTCTTGGCTATGACAGCAATAACGCGTTTGATCCTGCGTGCGAGATTTACATTCTTGGCGGAAATGCCACGGTGGAAGATATCGCGGCAAGCATAGCTGAGGGAACAAATCTCATCGGCTCGGTCAACTGCACAAACGGGAAGCAGGACGGAACACAGAAAACAACCGTCGGCTCAAAGGAGCTCTCTGCGGGAGTGCATACCGTTGTTTTCCGTGCCTCCAACGGAAAGAATCTCCGACTCCATTCCTTCTCGCTTTCAAGCGGAGAAAGTTCGGTTCCAATGTCGATAGCGGCATCGGCAAGCAAATTAACGCTTGACCCGTTGATAACGGGCGACAGCGCGTTGATTTCCGTTAACGCTGTTATCTACAGCGACACAACATCAAAAACCGACGGAATTGCAGCTTCGGACTTTGCGTACGTAAGCCGTGATACAAGCCGCGCAACGGCAGATGCAAACGGTGTTGTAACTGTAAACCCTGCCGCACCCGACGGTGAGGTAAGCGTAGATGTTGTGCTTAAGGAAAATACAAGCTACATACTCGATACAGTCGTGTTTGCGGTTGCATCTTCCGAATGCAGCGATGTAAAGCTTGTATATGATTTTAAATCAAACTATTCTTCGGATGTCCCGTATACTGAGAGCGGAAAGGGCTTTTTCTCAGCAAGTGCAAATCTTGTCGATACATATGAAAAGACAAACGGATTCTGGAAATTTGCTCTTCTTGACGGCTCGGTGTGGGTAAACCGCGAATACAGCGAGAGCAACCACGCAAATGACGGATATATCATCTACTGGAGCGGTGAATGGTTTGCAATAAAAATCCGCGTTCCGGTTTCCGATATCTACAAGACAAGCGTCGGATACAATGCAAACAATAAATTTGAGAAGAACCTTGAGGTCTATCTCCTCGGCGGAGATGCCGACAATGCGGCTGTTGCGGAGAGCATCGCAAACGGCGAAAACAAGCTCGGCACGGTTGATTGCACCCAGGGAAAATATGACGGAACACAGAAAAAGACACTTTCTTCGGTAAAATTGGATGCCGGAGAATATCTCGTCGTTTTCCGTGCACCGAGCAAAACGTATCTGCGTCTCTATGAATTTGCACTTACCGCAGGTGACGGAAGTGTTTCCGTTCCGATGTCGGCAGAGATATCGGCTTCCGATGTCGAGGTCGGAAAGATATCTTCCATTTCCCTCGATAAGGCATATATGTCAGATGCGACAACGGCAACTTCTGCAGACGGTATAACCTATGAAAGCTCCGATTCATCCGTGCTTCTCGTTTCGGAAAATATTGCGGCAGGCAAAAAGGCCGGCAAGGCAGATATCTATGCAAAATACAATGGGGAAACAATCGGGAAGACAAGCGTTTCGGTTTCCGAGGCAAAGCTATCCGAAAATGTGTCCTTTGCGGTAACTGCAACGAACGGTGCAGAGGTTTCCGTAAGCGGAATCGACTATAACGGCGCGGTGGATTCCGTTGCTCCCGGAAAGACGGTAACTGTTTCCGCACCCGAAATTGACGGATATAAATTCAGATACTGGAAGAGCGGATATGAAAACGGACGATATGTATCCTCCGAAAGCGAATATTCGTTTAGGCTTGTGACACACACATATATCACGGCAGTTTATGATAAGATTGAAGACGGAAAAGCAACGCTTGAATTCTTCAACGGCAACGGCGCATTTATCGAAGGTAAGAGCGTTTCCATCGGCGCAAGCTTCGGTGATAATAAGATTTCAAACCCGAGTCTTACGGGCTTTACCTTCCTCAACTGGAGCATTGAAGATGATGAGCTTATCAATGCTGACACAAGAGCGGTTGCAATCTACGACGAAAACGGAAAAGCTGTTTCGGGTTCGGTAACGGTTGACGGAACTCCGGAAGAGAATGTAACGTATGACAAGAAAATAACCGCACACAAGAGCGGAGCAACGCATTGGATCCGTGACGGAAGGGTTGTCGCCTTTGGCGAGAGCTACACACATTATGTCTGGGATGCGACAGCGATTACATCCTCCGACAAGGCGATTGAAAAAGCTCCGATTGTCGTTCTTGAAGACACAACGGTTGACGGCGC
>JAFQVE010000532.1 GCA_017408185.1 Oscillospiraceae bacterium
CGAATTCCGAGAATGCCCGCAAACTTTGCTTTAATGGGGCTTACTCTGCCCGCGCGGGCAAGATTTTCAAGCGAAGAAAGACAGAATGACAAATGCGTTTTTTTCATATATTCTTCGGTATCTTTAACTATTTCATCAAACTCTGCACCTTTTGATATAAGCTCCTGCAGATGCTCACAAATAAGCCGCATTTCGGGGCCGGTTGAGAGCGTGTCAAAAATATGGACGCGTCTCTCCGGATATTTTTTTAAAAACTCTTCTTTTGCCTGCATTGCAGCGTTGTATGCACCTGAGAGCGCACTTGTTATTGTGAGTGCGAAAATACAGTCACCGCCGTCAAAGCCGTCAAGCCACTGTCCGACATTCGGACAGGAAGAGGTTACGCGCGCACGCGTTTCTTTCATTTCACAAAGCATTGCATCGACGTCAAGAGCTGCAGTGTCGATATGTTCTTTATCATTAAACACAAGAGAGAGGGGAACAGAGGCGAAGGCTATATCCTCCATAGATAAGATGTTTGATGAAGAATCGGATACTATTTTATAAATCACGGTATGTACCTCCGGTAATTTGATGAATTAAATTATACAATGTTTCGCATACCGTGTCAAGGGTTTTCGAAAAACCGATGCAAAGTTTTACATTTCCTTAAAATTTAAGGGGCTGTAAAAATACTTTGGAATGGGCAAACTGAACCCGAAGTAGTACATGGGTACGTCGAGAGGTTCAGTTTGTTCATAGCAAAAAGGCTATAAAATTCGAGAAAACCCGAAAATTTTCGGGTTTTCTTCATTAATTGGCGTTTGTCTATTAAAATATCATTTAAATACACTTTCATTTACAGCCTTTTTGCGTTCCGGAGTTTTTTTACAGTTCCTTTTTAACTGAAGAAATAATTTTTTGTATTGCCGTAGCAGATATCGCGGACCATACGCGAGAGAAGTGCATCATCGTCCGGTGCTTCTCCGTTTTCAACCCACGAGCCGATAATATTGCATACAATGCGTCTGAAGTATTCATGGCGCGTGTAGCTTAGGAAGCTGCGGGAGTCGGTAAGCATACCGATGAACTTTGAGAAGAGCGTGACGCTGGCAAGTGCGCGCATATGCTTTTCCATACCGTCGATGTGGTCGTTGAGCCACCATGCAGAGCCGATCTGGATTTTGCCTGCAATACCGTGACCGTTAAAGCAGGTTGCAAGCGTCATAAGAGCTTCGTTGTGCGCGGGGTTGAGGCTGTACAGAACGGTTTTCGGGAGCTTGTTTTCGCGCTCAAGCAAATCGAGAAGCGTGATGATGGGCTCTACAACGGAAACGTCGCTCATTGTGTCAAAGCCGGTGTCAACGCCGAGTGCGTTAAATGCTGCGGTATTGTTATCGCGGAGAACGGCAATGTGGAGCTGCATAACAAGATTATGCTCATAGTATTTCTTTGCAAGGGCAAGGTAGAGCGTGGAGTAGTAGATATCAATATCTTCCTTTGACGGCTCTTTTCCTGCAAGCTTTGCGCGGAAAACCCTGTCCGCCGCCGCTTCGTCCGGTTCCGTAAACTTTACCATATTGAGAGAATGGTCAGAGCTGCGGCAACCGCGTTCTACAAAGAAATCAAGACGCTCGAAAAGTGCGCGTTCAAGGCTCTTGTAGTCCTTTATTTCATAGCCGACAACTCCGGAGAGCTTTTCTATATATCCGGGAAACTCCGCACGCCAGATGTTAAGCGCGCGCTCCGGACGGTAGGACGGAACAACCTCGACATCAAAGCTCTCATCCGCCTTGATAATCTCGTGGAAGTGAAGGTCATCGCACGGGTCATCGGTAGTGCCGATAATTTCAACATTTGAACGCTTGATAAGTCCGCGTGCGCCAAATTCGGGGCGACGGAGCATTTCGTTGCATTTGTTCCAGATTTCCTCTGCGTTTTCAGGGCAGAGAAGCTCTTCAATGCCGAAATAGCGGCGGAGCTCAAGGTGCGTC
>JAFQVE010000533.1 GCA_017408185.1 Oscillospiraceae bacterium
CGCACCCATTTTTCAAAGTCGCGCAGGTTATATTCCGCATAGGTAAGCCCTTCTCCACGGAAGGTCTTGCCCTCCGACCAGGAGCTGTTTGAAAGAAACGCGATAAGATTGCATTCACTGCATTCTGCGATTATTTTGTTTCCGTCGCGCTGGATCGAAAGTATCGGGCCTTGTGAGCCATAAACTCTGCCGTCCTTGATTGCTCTTATGATATCTTTCGTCTCAAGGCTTTTTGCATTTACATAAGTATATGACTTTGCCTCGTCCGTTCCGTCATAGTAGTGAGCATCGTCCGTTGCGATGATCGGATAGATTATGCCGCCGTTTGCAAGCACGTCTATGAGATATCCCGAATAGGGGCGCGTGCTCTCGTGAGCATCCGATACAGTGTTGTAAATCTCGATTGCGGAAAAGCCCGAAAGAGCCTCCGCATCGCGGACGGAATTGAGCGACCACGCAGGATGCGCAAAGATTGACGCGCCGCCGGCATCAACTATCTTGTCGATTGTCTCCTGTCGCGGAGTTTCGCGCGTTATGTCGGGGGCAGTCTCCATTCCGACACCGACGATGTGCATAACGCCTTCGATCGTGTCACCGCCACCGAGGTTGTATTCGCAACCCGAAATGATTTTGAGACCTTCAATCTCGCGCTCGCCGCCAAATAACCAATGGTCGGTTATTGCGATTGCATCAAAGCCTGCAGCCTTATATATTTTCGCAACCTCGTCGGGAGCTTTTCTCCCGTCAGTGAGATTCGTGTGGACGTGAAGTCCGATTTTATACCAATTATTGCCCTGTTTATCCGTGTACATAGCTTCTCCTTAATATCCGAGTTCTTCAATTCGTTTTTGTTCTGCTTTAATATATGACCCCTTGTATGCTCCGGGATTATCCCACGTAAAGCCGTTCATAACCTCGGGGCGACCTGCATTAAAGTCCGTGACGGTGAGCTTTCCGTTATTCTCGATGCGATAGGTGAACATATCAAAGTTCATCATACCGACACCTGTTGCTGTTGTGAAGTGAATTTTGCCGTCCTTTTTGAATATTCCGTCGATTGAAAACGGCGTATCCTCGCGTGTGAGATAGGCTTCACTGCCGTCGGCGGAAATCCGCATAACCTCGTTGCCGCCGAAATGCACCATACCCGATATGCGCTTGCCCGGCTTGTGGGTGAGGATAACAAAGCTTCCGTCATCCTCGGAAATAAAGTCATTTACAGGTCTGTCAGTTACCTGAACAAGCGTTTTGCCGTTGTGGTAATAAAGACCTGCTTCGCCATAGCGGTATTTTTCATATTCGCGGTCAAGGTCACGGAAGCCTTCGCCATATTCTCCTCGCTCGATGTCATCGGGGATATTATACGATACCTTTTCCTTGCCGGTCACTGCATCAAGAAGCAGAATGTCAACGGATTTATCATTTATCCGCTTTGCAACAATATCGCCGTAAATAAATGAAATCAGCGAAAGGTTTGCCTCTTTGGTTTCAAAATAGCCGTTTCTCGTGATTACGAAATAATTTTTGTCCGTCATTACGATTGCGTTGTCTGTATCTATCATAATGTTTCTGCCGGCATACGGATACCACGGTGTTTCACCGCCGTTTATAAAGCTTAAAACCTCGCTTATCTCACCGTTCTTCACTGCAAGAACGGTGTTTTTGTCTTCATATGCGAGCGTTTCAAAAATATAGTGCGTATCACCGAGCTTGAACGGATTTTTATAGTTAAAATGTCCCTTTATCCCTTCACGCTCTGCTAATTTCGTCGTTTTAAGCGTTTTCGGATCCATTGTGTAAATCGTTACGGTTTCTCCGTCCTGCTTATATACAAACGGATCATATTCTGTTCCGTCGCTTGCAATCGGGTCGATGGTATCAAAAACAAAATATCCGCCATCTGCAGTTTTCCTGACCTCAATTCCGAACATACGACGAACGATATGCCCGTCACTGTCAACCGAATATTCCGATGAAATAAAGTCATATAAAGCTTCCCCGAATTTTTCTGCGGTAAAAAGCTTTCTTTCAATGCATACATCTGCAAAGGGTCGCCAATTTCCGTTTTTGGTATAAGTTTCACCGAGTGCACGGGCAGAGAGAATTACCGCATCGGCACGGATGAATTTGCTCTTGCTGTCAATAGCGTTTATTTCTTCCTCCGTTATAAGACTCGGCATAATTGTCTCGTGGTCGTTAAGTGCTCTTGTTATAAACGTCGCATACTGCCACGCCGTAACGGGCTGCTGTGAGCCATAGAGCGTTTTTGAAACACCTTTAGTGAGTCCGCTTTGATACAGCCAGCCGACGTAACCATCTGCCCATTCGGGAACATCCGTGAACGGATGCGTGAAATTGCCGTTCATTGCCGTCTTCTCCGCACCGAGAAAACGCACAAGCATTGCCGCGGCTTCGGCGCGCGTCATCGGGCGCTCAAGTTCAAAGCCTTTGTCCGTTCCGCGGAAAAGGTTAAGCTCACGCAAAGCCTCCGCACATTTTTCGTGGTGGATGTCAACATCTCCGGCAGATGCGGATAAACAAAAAAATACACATAAGAGCACGACTGTTATCAATGTTGCAAATATTTTCTTCATAGCAAGATCCCTCCTTGAAACAATTATACGGGAAAATCAGAGAAAGTTCAATATCATATTCACGGCACGATTCAAAGCGTTCTTTATA
>JAFQVE010000534.1 GCA_017408185.1 Oscillospiraceae bacterium
AGCTGCGGCACGACCGATGCACCCAGATCTCCGGCTGCCGCCATAATAGCGTATATTACAACACCTCCGGACGGAAAACGTTCTGCCGCAACGACAAGACTTCCCGGCCACATCATAGAAGTGCAGAACCCGGTGAATGCACACGCAAAAAGTCCGAGTATCGGATATGGCGTTACCGCCGCAAGTATGTAGCAGGCTGATGCCCCGACAGCACCGAAAACAAGCACGCGCATAATGTTCTTTCCTATTTTGGCATAAAGCGTGCGCCCGAGCCCGAGCGTTGCTCCGAACATTGCCGCACCGAAAACATCACCGAGAGCTTTGGGGATTCCGAGTCCCTGCTCAAGATATCCCGACGCCCACTGTGACATTGTAATCTCAGCCGCACCGCCGAGGAAAATCGCTCCCACACACAGCCATACTCCGCTCTTTTTAAGAAGAGAGAACGCACCTGAGCTTTTTTCTGCCTGCGCAGGCTCCGGAATTTCCGCACCGGCAAAAAGAATTGCAGATGCAAGCGGAACAAACGACGATAACGCCATCAAAAACACCCAGTTTTCGTTTCCGATCATCCGAAGCAGAAGCGTTGCCGCGATAACAACGCCGACAACACCCCATGCGTATATTGAATGAAGCTTGCTCATATCCCGCTCAGGGTTATCTGACGGAAGAGCAGCGATAATCGGGCTTAAAAGCACCTCTGCAAGACCTGCAGCTGCGGAAAATATCGCCGTGCCGAGCAAAAGCGGCAAAAAAGGGTTCTCAGCAAGAATGAACGGCGCAAACGCATAGATCAGCACCCCCACAAACGCAAGCCACGGCATAAGACGGATAGTCTTTCTAATGTTAAACTTATCCGAGAAAAAAGAAAAGATAAGGTCAACGACAAGCTGCGTTGAAAAGTTTATAAGAACCAAAAGACCAAGCTCTGAATATGACAATCCGAGAAGTGAGCGGAATGTGAGAAAAAGTATCGGCGGAAGGTTTGCCACAATTGACATTGTTATACTCATACTGTAGCAAGCCGCTTTTAACTGCATATTTTTCTTCATGAATATCTCCCGTTTACAGTACATTCTTAAGATAATGACCGGTATATGATGCCTCTGTCTTTGCCACCTCTTCCGGTGTTCCTGTTGCAACGATTTCACCGCCTCCATCGCCGCCCTCGGGTCCGAGGTCGATAATATGATCGGCGCATTTTATAACATCAAGGTTGTGCTCGATAACAACAACCGTGTTACCTGCGTCCGTAAGGCGCGCAAGCATATCGACAAGCTTGTGAACATCTGCAACGTGAAGTCCGGTTGTCGGCTCATCGAGGATATATATGGTTTTTCCCGTGCTCTTTTTTGACAGCTCCGTTGCAAGCTTCACGCGCTGTGCCTCACCGCCGGAGAGAGTTGTTGAGCTTTGACCGAGCTTTATATAGCCAAGACCTACGTCACAAAGGGTCTGCATTTTTCGTGCAATTTTCGGGACGTTTTTGAAAAACTCGCACGCTTCCTCACACGTCATATCAAGCACTTCAAATATATTTTTCCCCTTGTATTTAACCTCAAGAGTTTCGCGGTTATATCGCTTTCCGTGACACACATCACAGGTGACGTAAATGTCGGGCAAGAAGTGCATTTCTATCTTGTTAACACCATCACCCGCACACGCCTCGCATCTTCCTCCCTTAACGTTAAATGAAAAACGGCTGCTTGTGTAGCCTCGCATCTTCGCATCGGGGCTCATTGCAAAAAGGGTTCGTATGTCATTGAAAACACCGGTATACGTGGCAGGATTCGAGCGCGGAGTGCGCCCGATGGGAGACTGGTCGATATCTATTATCTTGTCAAGATGCTCTATTCCATCTATTTTTTTGAACTTGCCGGGATGCGTTTTTGCTCCGTTAAGTTCGGCGGCAAGGTGTTTGTACAAAATCTCATTGGTGAGCGACGATTTTCCCGAGCCGGATACACCCGTTATGCAGGTAAACTTACCGAGCGGAATTGACACATCGATATTCTTCAGGTTGTTCTCGCTTGCACCGATTATTTTCAGAGACTTTCCCGTTCCTTTCCTTCGCTCCGTCGGCACGGGTATTTTTTTCGTTCCGGAAAGATACTGTCCGGTTATCGAACGCTTTTCCGCAATAATGTCTTCAATTGTACCCGCGGCAACAATCTCGCCTCCGTGAACACCCGCACCGGGGCCTACGTCCACGATAAAATCCGCCGCGCGCATAGTATCCTCATCGTGTTCAACAACGATAAGAGTGTTGCCGAGATCCCGAAGCTGATGAAGCGTTGCCAGAAGCTTGTCATTATCTCGCTGATGAAGACCTATCGACGGCTCGTCGAGGATATAGAGCACGCCCATAAGCGACGCGCCTATCTGAGTTGCAAGGCGTATGCGCTGGCTCTCACCGCCGGAGAGAGTTCCTGCGCTTCGGGAAAGCGTGAGATATGAAAGCCCGACGCTTTTTAAAAAGCCGAGACGCGCCTTAATTTCCTTTATTATAAGCTCTGCGATTTTCTTTTCGCGCTCACTGAGCTTATCGTCAAGACCGTTTACGAAGTCAAGCGCATCGTTCACCGACATATCACAAAGCTCTGCAATGTTTATATCGCCTACGGTTACGGCAAGAGCTTCACGGCGAAGCCTTTTCCCGCCGCAGGTTGCACACGGCGTGCTTATCATACATTCCTCAATCTCAGCCTTTGAATACTCGCTCGCCGTTTCGTGATAACGCCGCTCAAGATTTGCGACAAGCCCTTCCCACGCCTGAGTGTAGTTTCCCTGTCCGTAAGACTTATCGTAGTGAAGCGGGATTTTTTCTCCCCCGGTTCCGTAAAGCAGTGCGTTATAAGCTTTTTCCGGAATTTCACCTATAGGCGTTGCAAGGTCAAAACCGTAGTGTTTTGCAAGACCGTCATAATACATTCTGCAGATTGTTCCGGGAGCGGCATTTGTCCAGCCGGAGGCGTGGATTGCCCCTTCAAGAATAGATTTTGTCTTATCAGGAATAATCATATCCGGGTCAACCTTTAAGTGTGTTCCGAGACCTGTACAGTCCGGGCACGCGCCGTGAGGATTGTTGAAGGAAAACATTCTCGGCGTAAGCTCCTCAATGCTTATTCCGCAGTCATCGCACGCGTAGTTCTGCGAAAACATAAGCTCTTCCCCGCCGATTACATCTACTAAGATTATACCGCCGGAGAGGTTGGACGCGGTTTCGATAGAGTCGGTAAGGCGCGTTTCAATGCCTTCCTTTATAACAAGACGGTCGATTATTATTTCAATATTGTGCTTTTTGTTCTTTTCAAGCTTTATATCCTCGGAAAGGTCATATATGTTCCCGTCAACTCTTGCACGGACATAGCCTGATTTTTTCGCACTTTCAAAAACCTTTTCGTGCTCACCCTTACGTCCGCGAACAACAGGAGCAAGAATCTGGAATTTCGTACCCTCAGAAAGCGCAAGAATCCGGTCGCATATCTGGTCAACGGTCTGCTGCTCTATCACCTTTCCGCACACCGGGCAATGCGGCGTTCCTGCACGCGCAAACAACAGACGCAGGTAGTCATAAA
>JAFQVE010000535.1 GCA_017408185.1 Oscillospiraceae bacterium
CTGATTTCAGAAAATACACCGCTTGCACGCCACGACCCGGCAAGACTTGCCGAGGTTATTATGGATGTGTATAACGGGAAACTATAACACGCGAAAAGGATTGGTCATAAAAATGACTTTTTCTGCAAAGATAAAAGAAGAGCTGTGCTCTTTACCGATAAAGAATGCCGAAGCCGCACTTGCAGAGCTGTGCGGTATGGTGCTTTTTGCAAACGCAACCAAAAGCACTAAAATCAAGCTCACAACGGAAAACAAAAGCATTGCACACCGTGCATCATGGCTTCTAAAAAGCCTTTTCGGATTTGATTTCGACAAGAAAATCGTTCCCGTTGGAAGCATCAGAAAATTCAGCCTGATAATTGAAAACGCCGACAAGCTCCACGAAATATTTGACGCGTTCGGGACTGACCCGAAAATTTCAATCCGCTTAAACGCTGCCATTGCGGAAACGGATGAGGCTCGCGCCGCGTTCTGCCGCGGAGCTTTCCTTACCGGTGGCTCGGTGACAGACCCCGAAACAGGCTATCACCTTGAGCTTGTAACATCACACAATAACTTAAGCCGCGAGGTTATCTCTCTGCTTTTTGAGCTTGAGCTTCCCGCAAAGCTTGCGGCAAGAAAATCAAACAACATAATTTACTTAAAAGAAAGCGGACATATCGAGGATTTTCTCACCCGCATAGGTGCGCCGCTTTCCGCGCTTGACCTTATGCAGACAAAGCTTTTGAAGGACGTAAGAAACAAGATCAACCGCAAGGTAAACTGCGAGGTCGCCAATATGACGAAAACTGCGGATGCCGCAAAAGCCCAGCTCCACGCAATAAAAATCATCAGGGAACACACAGGGCTTGAAGCCCTTACTCCTCAGCTTTACGATGCGGCAATTCTCCGCACGGAAAACCCGGAGCTTTCCCTTTCAGAGCTTGTAAAGCTCTCTGGAGGGAAAGTCGGCCGCTCCGGACTTAATCACAGATTAAACAAGCTTATCGCAATTTCAGAGGATATTTTATCACGAAAGGAAACACAGGAAAAATGAGCGGCTTTGTCCATCTTCATGTTCACAGCGAATACAGTCTTCTCGACGGTGCCTGCCGTATAAACCGGCTTTGCGAGCGCGCAAAGCAGCTCGGTCAGCCGGCTGTTGCCATAACGGACCACGGCGTAATGTACGGGATTATCGACTTTTACCGTGCGGCGAAAGCGGCGGGGATAAAGCCTGTTATCGGCTGTGAAGTGTATATGGCTCCGCGCTCTATGACGGATAAAGAAGGCTCTGCCGACAGAGAGCCCGCTCATCTTGTCCTTCTCTGCAAAAACGAAACCGGATATAAAAATCTCATTCATCTCGTCAGCGCATCCTTTATGGAAGGCTTTTACGGCAAGCCGAGAATAGACCTCGATATCCTGAGAAAGCACTCTGAAGGGCTCATCTGCCTTTCCGCATGTATTGCAGGAACAATCCCGCGCCTTATTCTGCGCGGTGACTTTGACGGTGCTCTTGAATATGCAAAAGAGCTTTACACGATCTTCGGAACGGATAATTTTTATCTTGAAATACAAGACCACGGCATTGAGGAACAAAGAGTCGTCAACCGTGAAATAATCAGAATTTCACGCGAAACAGGAATCCCGCTCGTTGCAACAAATGACGCGCATTACGTAACGCGCGAGGATGCGTATATCCAGGACGTTCTGATGTGCATACAGATGAACAAATCTGTCAGTGACCCCAACAGAATGAAGTTTGCAACAAACGAATTCTACATCAAGAGTGAGGAGGAAATGCGCGACCTTTTCCCCCTGCAGCCGGAAGCACTTGAAAACACGCTGAAAATCGCCGAAATGTGCAATCTTGAGTTTGAATTCGGCAAGCATCACTTGCCTGAATACGACACGCCAAAGGAATATGCAGACTCTCTTGCATATCTTAAGCATCTTGCAAACGATGGCTTTTCCCGCCGCTATCCGGACTCCCCCGCGGGATACAGAGAACGCCTTGATTATGAGCTTGATATGATTACCCGTATGGGATATGTTGACTATTTTCTCATTGTGTGGGATTTTATAAATTATGCACGCTCTCAGGATATACCGGTAGGACCCGGACGCGGAAGTGCCGCCGGAAGCATTGTTTCATACTGTCTCGGCATCACAAACATTGACCCGATGAAGTATAACCTGTACTTTGAGCGCTTCCTTAATCCTGAAAGAATAAGTATGCCGGATATCGACGTTGACTTCTGCTACGAGCGACGTCAGGAGGTAATTGACTACGTTGTGCGCAAATACGGCGAGAGCCGCGTTGCGCAGATAGTCACCTTCGGTACAATGGCGGCGCGAGGCTCTATCCGCGACGTTGCGCGCGTGCTTGATCTTCCGTATAATGAAGCCGACACAATTGCAAAAAACGTGCCGAACGAGCTTCATATGACGCTTGAAAAGGCGCTCAAGGTTTCAAAGCCGTTCCACGATTTTTACGAAGCGGACGAAAAATACAAGAAGCTTATTGATACCGCCATTGCGATTGAAGGTATGCCGAGGCATGCCTCTACCCACGCAGCAGGCGTTGTCATTACCAAAAATGCCGTTTCATCCTACGTCCCCCTTGCCAAAAATGACGAAGCGGCGGTAACGCAGTTTACAATGGTCACGCTTGAGGAGCTCGGCCTTCTCAAAATGGACTTTTTGGGGCTTCGCAACCTCACCGTGCTCCACGATGCCGAGGTTCTTGTACGCAAGCACACGCCCGCCTTTTCATTATCCGATATTCCCGACAATGACGAGCTGACCTTCCGCGAGCTTTCTCTTGGACGCACAGCAGGTGTTTTCCAGCTTGAAAGCCAGGGTATGACGTCTGTTGTCGTAGGTATGAAGCCTCAGTCAATAGAAGATATCACCGCTATTGTTGCACTTTACCGCCCCGGTCCGATGGACTCTATTCCCCACTATATAAGCTGTAAAAACAATCCCGAAAACATAAAATATCAGCATCCGATGCTGAAGGAAATTCTCGAAGTCACCTACGGCTGTATTGTCTACCAGGAGCAGGTTATGGACATTTTCCGCAAGCTTGCCGGATATTCGCTCGGACGAGCCGATATGGTTCGCCGCGCTATTTCCAAGAAGAAAGAAAAGGACCTTCTCCGCGAGAGACAGAACTTTGTTTACGGAAACGAGCAAGACGGCATCGCAGGTGCCATCAACAACGGAATTCCGGAAGACGTTGCCAACAAGATATTCGATGATATCGTCGCGTTTGCAAACTATGCGTTCAATAAGGCACACGCCGCAGCATATGCCGTTGTTTCATATCAGACGGCGTATATGAAGTTCCATCATCCGCGTGAGTATATGGCAGCGCTTCTCACCTCCGTTCTTGACTTCACAGACAAGCTTGCCGGATATTTCGAGCTTTGCCGCGAAATGGGAATAAAGGTTCTTCCTCCGGATATCAATGAGTCATCTGCAAGCTTCACGGTAAGCGGAGAAAATATCCGTTTCGGTCTTGCCGCAGTAAAAAACGTCGGTCGTTCTTTTGTGAAAACACTCACCGACGAGCGCGACGCCGGAGGACCGTTCCGCTCTCTGCGTGATTTCTGTATGCGCTTGCAGTCTCGCGAGCTCAACCGCCGCGCGCTTGAAAATCTTATCAAGTGCGGAGCCTTTGAAAGCACCGGTGCAAACCGCGCTCAGCTTCTTCAGGTTTATGACGGCATCTTAAACGGAATATCATATATGAAGAGCAAAACGATAGAAGGACAGTTTAATCTTTTCACATCCGATACAGAAAACGAAGAACCCATGTACACCGAAGATCCACTTCCGCGTATTTCGGAGTATCCGCCAAAAACAATACTGTCGTTTGAGCGCGAGACGCTCGGTATTTATCTGTCGGGACATCCTCTGGATGATTATGCTCCTCTCCTGGAAAGGCTCAGAACCGAAACCGTTTCCGATGCGCTCAACACCGAAAAGCACAACGACGGTGACAGCGTTTTTATCGCCGCCTGTGTCTCGTCGGTGCGTCTTAAGGCAACGAAAAGCAATGCAATGATGGCTTACGCCGTATTTGAAGGAACGGTCGGCTCGATTGAGGGTATCGTTTTCCCGAAGGTGCTCGAAAAGCATCAGGCTGTTCTTGAAGAGAGCGCTATCGTAGTTATCCGCGGAAGAATAAGCACTCGTGAGGATTCTGCGCCTCAGCTTATATGCGACGAGCTTCACAAGATATCCGAATATGAATATATGAGCACAGACACATCCGGCACAGACAAGCTTTATCTGCGTTTTCCGCGCGAAGACTGCCGGAATGCAAAAGCAGTCAAAGCAATGACAACGGCGTTTCCCGGAAACCTTGAAACGATAATGTATTTCGAGGACACAAAAAAGCGTGTCCGGACGCATATGGCAAATGACGTAATGCTCTTTAACCGTCTTCGCGAAATGCTCGGTGCTGAAAACGTTGTGCTGAAAAACGCCGGAGAATAAAAAGTTAAAAAATTGTCATATCATAGCTATTTACTTTTTTAATCTAAATGGTATAATTAATATATAGAATAAGTTAGTTTTCTGTTTGAAAGGTTGATTTACTATGTCAGAAATTAAAACGATAGGTGTTCTAACAAGTGGCGGCGATGCTCCCGGAATGAATGCGGCAATCCGCGCCGTTGCACGTACAGCGGCATATCACGGCATAACCTGCCTTGGCATACGCCGCGGATATAACGGTCTCATAAACGGCGATGTCGTAGAACTGAACGCCCGAAGCGTAAACGGAATTATCTCCAAGGGCGGAACAATGCTCTTCACCGCGCGCTGTCCTGAGTTTATGACCCCCGAGGGAATAAAGAAGGGTGCAGATACGTGCAAATATCTCGGAATCGACGGAATTGTCACTATCGGCGGCGACGGAACCTTCCGCGGTGCACGTGACCTTGCAGCAAGCGGAGTTCATACAATCGGCGTCCCCGCAACGATTGACAATGACATTTCATCAACCGAGTACAGCATCGGCTTTGACACAGCCTGCAATACTGCACTTGATGCAATCGACAAGCTGCGTGATACGATGCAATCCCACGAGCGTTGCTCTGTTGTTGAGGTTATGGGGCACAATGCCGGTCATCTTGCGCTTCATGTTGCAATTGCCTGCGGTGCTCAGGCTGTTCTCGTTCCCGAAAAACCGTTTGACTTCCAACGCGATGTTGTTGAAAAGATCCGCGCAGGACGAATCAACAAACGGTCTCACTTTATCATCATTCAGGCAGAAGGCGTTGGAAACTCAGTCGACATCACAAACCGTATTATTGAAGAAACCGGTATTGATACACGTCTCACCATTCTCGGCCACATTCAGCGCGGCGGAAGCCCAACGGCGCGCGACCGCGTTATGGCAAGCCGTTTTGGTGAATATGCAGTTCACACACTTATGGCAGGGAAAACAAACCGCGTTGTCTGCGCACATGACAATGATATATGTGATATTGATATAAACGAAGCCCTCGATATGAAAAAGGATCTCCCTGAGAATATGTATATGACCTCAAAGATAATGTCGATATAACAAAGGTAAACCGGCACCGCATGGAAGCTCAATCACATGCGGTGCCGGTTTGCAATATATCACAAAATTGTTTTTCCAAAAGCGGCGCTCAGTATTCAAAGCCAAGACTTTTTGCATATTCTGACACGCTCTCAACACTCCCCTGCTTGCGCGCTTTTTCTGCAGCAAAAGCTATTATATGGTTTTGAGTCGAAATGTCAATATCAGCAGCACAAAATCCCTTATACTCTCCGTTGAAATATTCATAGAGTTCATATATAATGCCGGTATCTCCGCCACCGTGTCCTCCCTCTATGCTTTCCTCTGTCCATTCAACAGATAGATTTATTTTCTTTCTGTCCTCGAATGTGAAAACTGTAATTTCCGTATCACTTGCATTTGCATACAGCTCGCCTTTTGTTCCAAAAATGCGGATATAGCGTCCGCCTTCATTAAATGCATTCATTGTAAGAGATGCCGTAACACCTCCTTCAAACTGCATATTTACAATCTGGTGGTCAACAACATCGTTTCCCGCATGATATACACACGCTCCATAGTTGGAGTTTCTTATGCCCGCAAGCACTTCTTCATCCAATGGAGGATCATTTTCTGAATATCCTTTTGATGCTGCCCAGCGGCAAAATCTCAACGGGCATTTTTCGGAAAAATAAATTTTATTGATATCATATGGACACGATTCTCTTACAGGACAAAACGTATCCACACAACGCAAAGGTGCATTTTCAGGTGCACGTTCAGGCCTAAAATACGTCAATTCACCAAAAGAAGATACTTTTTCACACGGTCTGTCAATCAGCCATTGAATAATATCAACATCATGACAACATTTTGCAAGAAGCATTGGTGTGGTTTCATCTTCACACTTCCAGTTTCCTCTTACATAGCTGTGACTCTGATGTACATTCCCGACACCTTCAACAGCCAGCACAGACATTACATCTCCGATCAATCCATCCATCACAGCCGTTTTCACGGTTTTATAAAATGGTGTATATCTGAGGACATGGCAAACTAAAACTTTCACACCCTTTTTCTTCGCCGCCGTTGCAATCGCAATGCATTCTTCTGCAGTCTGGGCAATCGGCTTTTCTAAAAGCAAATTGTACCCGCATTCTATTGCAGCCAACGCAGGTTCCAGATGCATTTCATCCAATGTTGCAATTATTGCCACATCCGCAAATCTGGGCACTGAAAGAAGTTCGTTATAGTTTGCAAAGCAATTTTCTTCCGGAATACTGAACATTTCTTTTATATGTCTTCTGCGCGATTCAATCGGTTCTGCAACTCCCACAACATCAAACATATCAGGGAGCTTCTTCATGTTTTCGACATACGTTGTTCCCCTGTTTCCGGCACCTACCAGGATAACAGTAAGTTTTTTCAAAACAACCACTCTTTTCTTGACATATTTTTTATTATATGATAGCATAAAAGAGTGGTTCTTCATAGAACAAAAACGCGCCATTTTAGCATTATATTGATTTTTCAGGTGATTTCTATGCAATTTGAATATTTAGAAAGGACTCCTGTAGCATACAGTCCTTCTGCCGTAAAAGTGCTTCGCTTTTCACCAAAAGCCGGTAGCAATTGCTTTCGCCTTCACTGGCATGACCGTATTGAAATAATATATTTAAAACGCGGTCTGGTCGAATTCATCTGCGGAGCTCAAAGCGGCACGTTAAAAGAAGGATGCGCACTTATCGTTCCGCCACGCTCCGTTCATCATATGAAAGCGGTAAGCGATTCCGCATATGATACGTTAATGTTTGATGTAAGATTTTTTTATAACGAAACTGAAATATGTAAAAACCTCCTGCCCTGTTTTATGAAAAACAGCGCAAAATACGAAAATATCTGTACATCAAAAAAAGTTCTTTCATGCATAAACAGACTGTGCAACGAAGTCAACACCGACACATTGAATGCCGTTTGCGAAGTTTATCGTTTACTTCATTTGCTTATTGAAGAAAAAATTGTAGTTGTTTCAGACGAGAAAAAGAACGATGATGTTTCTCGTATAACCGAATATCTTGAGCAGAATTTTGCAGAAAGCATAACATCACAACAGTTAAGTGAGCAATTCGGATATACTGCAGCTCATCTATGTCGCAAATTTAAAAAGGAAATCGGTCTGCCTCCATTAACGTATCTTAAAATTTACAGACTTGAACGTGCATATAACCTGATTACAGAAAGCACCCTCCCAATATCTGACATAGCCGAAAACAGCGGATTTGATGATCCCAACTATTTCACACGCTGTTTCACTGCCCACTTCGGTCACCCTCCCTCTTATTACCGAAAGAAGTAATAATCACTATGCCCAAAAAGATGGCGCTGTTATTTAATCATCAAAAAACAACGCTCTAAGCGTTGTTCTAATGCTATTTGCTTGTTCAAAGATTTTGCAAAAAACTCTATACTAATAGCAACGAATCAACGCTATTGGTATTGGAGGATACACAATGGATAAAATTGTATTAGGCGCAAGAATCCGCGAAGCGCGCAATAAATGTAAATTCACACAAGAAGTTCTGGCAGAAAAAGCAGATATCGGTGTTATGTATCTCGGCGAAATCGAACGCGGAATAAAAATGCCAAGCCTCAATGTATTTATTCGCCTTGTCGAGGCTCTCAACATTTCTGCTGACTATATTCTTCGGGACGAAATAAGCTCCGGCAGTGATTTTGTTTTTGACGAGCTTACGGCTAAACTCATCCCTCTTACTCCAAAACAACGCAAAGCTGCTTCGGACATATTAGATGCTTTTATAAGAAATTTGTAATATACTGTTGCATTTTACATAATTCGACTATTTTCGACATAAAGATATGTTATCATTAGCATATAGCATTGAGCACACGCTATATGCTAATGTTTTTTTCAGGAGGACCATTTCAATGAAACAAATAGGAATAATAAGGAAAACTGATAAACTCGGAAGAATCGTTATACCGAAAGAAATACGAGATTTTTTCGACATTGACATCTGCGAGCCTGTCGAAATTCTCGCTACCGAAAACGGAGTTCTTATACGAAAAGCAAATTACAAGC
>JAFQVE010000536.1 GCA_017408185.1 Oscillospiraceae bacterium
AGTCAGGACCATACAGCAAGTCTTGCATATTTCGTTGCAAAGAAATGGCAGGCGGCAATTGATGCAGGCAAGGATTTGCCTGACCTGTATATTGTCCAGATTTCAATCGGAAGTCAGGGAATAATCAACGGAATGTGGAACCGCGATAAAGAACCTGTTATAAATCCCGGCATACTCGGTGAGGCAGATATGTCGCTTCTCCCGCTCGCACTGCATATAAATAAGCTTGTTATGAAAAACTTAACCGATGCGGGTGAAAATCCAGAGGTGATTGGATGGCATTGGCTTGGCTGTGAGCAGGAAGTATGGCATGAAGCATATCTCCGCGATGATTTCAAGGAGAGATATGATTATCACTTCGATGTTATGCGTAAGTCTATGGGCGGAGATGTTCCGACATATCTTTATAAGATAGTAGTTCGTGGAGGCCTTGAACGCTTTAATCTTCCGCTTGAAAGCGAGGGAATTATAAACGAAGAGATTGTCCGTCAGGCGAAAAGGATTGGCGCAAAGCTCACAGATGTACGTGAATCTCCGTATTGGGATGTAAATGACAACGTTTGCTATGGCGTTCTTGCAAGTGACCGTGCACACTATGTGCCGAAGGTGCAGGAATGGTTTGCTGATAAATTTATGGGTGAGATTTTAAAATGAAAATAGTTGAAAAAATAGCGGCAAAGGCGCAGAATGCTGATAATCCGCGTCCGACAATAGCTTTTTTGGGTGATAGCATTACAGAGGGGTGTTTTGAGCTTATTCCGAGAAACAGCGGTGGATTTGATAATGTCTTTGACCATGAGAATGTTTACCACAAAAAAGTTTCGGATATCCTTGGCACTCTTTTCCCGACAGTGCCACTTAATATTATAAATGCAGGCATTGCGGGAACAAAAGCACCTTACGGGCTTTCACGCATTGAGCGTGATGTGTTGTCAAAAAATCCCGATCTCACGGTTGTTTGTTTTGGTCTTAATGACTGTGAAAAAGAAGATGATGGGATAGACGAATACATTGAGAGTTTGCGCGGCATCTTCCACCGCCTGAAAGAAGCGGGGAGCGAAATAATTTTCATGACGCCTTGTATGATGGCTGAAAACGTGAGCGCAACTATTCATCCGAGTTTCGTCGAACTTGCGGAAAAGTTGTCTGATAGACAGAGGCGCGGGGTGCTTGACCGTTATATGGATGCGGCAAGAACGCTTTGTAAGGAAGAAGGAGTTCCTGTCTGTGATGTTTATGCAAAATGGAAGAGGCTGGCGGAGCTTGGAGTTAATATAACCGAGCTTTTGTCAAATAAATTAAACCATCCGACGCGGGAAATGCATAACCTTTTTGCAATCTCGCTTGTTGAAACAATGATGAGTTAAGGAACAAAAAGGAAATAAAAAATACTTTTTGTGAGAAAAAGAAAAAAATACTTGATTTTTCCTTAGATATATGATATGATATCATAGTTATAAAACGGGCGGTCCTCTGTCTGCGTCTTTTTTGAGGCAAGAACGTCTATGAAGAAAGGAGGAGTGCATCAATGGATCTTATCAAGAATTTGACTGACAGTCAGATTAAAAAGGATTTACCTGAGATAAACATTGGTGACACTGTTCGTGTCCATGTCCTTATCAAGGAAGGTAACCGTGAGCGTGTTCAGGTTTTCGAAGGCACAATAATTGCCAAGAAGCATGGCGGCATTCAGGAAACGGTTACAGTACGTCGCTTGTCCTACGGCGTTGGCGTTGAAAAGGTTTTCCCGATTCACGCACCGCATGTTGTCAAGTTTGAGCTTGTCCGCAAGGGTAAAGTCAGACGTGCTAAGCTTTACTATCTGCGCGGCAGAGTCGGTAAGGCTGCAAAGGTCAAAGAAGATATCTAAAAGGAGAAGGGGAGGGCTTTTTGGTCTTCCCCCTTTTCACACTTCTCAAGGAGGAGCTTTTATGTCTGAAAATTTGAATATAAACGAGGTTCCGGAGGAAAAAAACTCCGTTGCCGATATGAAAAACGAAATTTTTGATTGGGTTCAGAATATTGTATTTATTCTCAGCGCAATTGTTCTTATATTTATATTTTTGTTTCGTATTGTAGGCGTTGACGGTGAGTCTATGATGCCGACGCTTCACCATAAGGATTGGCTTGTTATTTCTGATCTGTTTTACGAACCTGAGCGGGGCGATATTGTTGTTTTGTCCAAGAATTCTTTTATGGACGGGAAGATGATAGTGAAGCGCGTTATAGCAACAGAAAATCAGACAGTCGATATTGACTTCAAAAAAGGAATTGTATATGTTGACGGTAAGGAACTTTCGGAGCCGTACATCGCAGAGCCAACTCATCGTAACATCAGTATGAGCTTCCCGGCAACAGTGCCGGAAAACTGTGTGTTTGTTATGGGGGATAACCGTAATCACAGTGCTGATAGCCGTGATGCAAGTCTTGGTATGGTACATGAGTCGTGCATTCTCGGAAGGCTTCTTCTGAGATTGTTGCCTGTGTCGGCATTTGGAACGGTGAATTAGAAAAGGGGACGCGATAAATGGATATTCAATGGTATCCGGGACATATGACGAAAACGCGCCGGATGATATCGGATAATCTCAAAATGGTAGATGCCGTATGTGAGATTTTGGATGCGCGTATTCCGGTTTCGAGCAGAAACTATGATATTGCAGAGCTGTCAAAGGATAAGCCGAGGCTCATTGTTTTAAACCGTGTTGATTTAGCAGACGATGCAAAGACAAAAGAATGGGCGGCGTATTACCGCTCAAAGGGATATTCCGTTCTGGAAACCAATTCGAAAAACGGCGGAGGCGTTTCTGCGTTTCCTTCGGCAATAAAACAGCTTCTTGCAAAAAAACTTGAAAGCTATCGTGAAAAAGGACAGGTCGGAAGAAGTGTCCGTATCATGATATGCGGAGTTCCGAATGTCGGTAAATCGTCGTGTATTAACCGCGTTTCAGGACGCAATATTGCAAAGGCTGAGGATCGCCCGGGTGTCACTCGTGATAAGCAGTGGATTCGTGTCGGTAACGGTATTGAGCTGCTTGATACGCCGGGTATGCTTTGGCCGAAGTTTGACGATAAAAGAACCGCACTTAACCTTGCTTTTACAGGAGCTATTAAAGATGATATTCTTGATATAGAAACTCTTGCTTCGCTTTTTATGGAAGTTTTGTCTGAGCGTTATGCTGGAAACCTTAATGCAAGATATAAAATAACCTGCAACACAGAAGAACCGGGATATGATATACTTGAAAGAGCCGGAAAGTCACGCGGTTTTTTGATTTCCGGAGGAGAGGTTAATACGGAACGCATGGCAAAGACTCTTCTTGACGAATTCCGGGCAGGAGCTCTCGGCAAAATCACGCTTGAAAGCGTTGATGAAGCAGATCGCGCACCTCTTGAAAAAATAGAGCTTCGCGGAATGCTGTCAGAATAACGGAGGTCGCTTATGGAACGTGATATGTGGTTGTATGAGCGTGAGTATCTGGAAAAAGGCTGTAAGCTCGTTTGCGGAGTTGATGAAGCGGGGAGAGGTCCTCTTGCCGGTCCGGTTTTTGCTGCTGCAGTTATTTTGCCGCAGGAGCTTCAGATTGACGGACTTGATGATTCCAAAAAGCTCAGCGAGAAAAAAAGGGGAGCGCTCTTTGATATAATCTGTGAGAAAGCGATTGCGTTTGGCATTGCATCGTCGGATGAAAAGGAAATAGATGATATAAATATTTTAAATGCTTCTCTTCTTGCAATGAAGCGCGCGGTTTCAAAGCTTTCTGTTTCGCCTGATGTTATTCTTGTGGATGGAAATAAAACTTTTGAAACGGATATACATATAAAAAGTCTTGTAAAGGGGGACAGCCTGTCGGCTAATATTGCCGCGGCATCAATCCTTGCAAAAGTCAGCAGAGACAGGTTTATGCTTAAGCTTGCGGAGTGTTATCCTGAATATAGATTTGAAAAACATAAGGGATATCCGACGAAATTGCATTATGAAATGGTAGAGGCTTACGGTATTTCGGATGTCCACAGAAAAACCTTCTTCAAAAAATATAAAGGTGGGATTCTTCTTCGATGAACACGTTGCTTCTCGGCAAATGGGGCGAGGCGAAGGCGGCAGAGTACCTCAGAAAAAAGAAGTATAAGCTTATCGGCGTAAATTACAGAACCCGGTTCGGTGAAATTGATCTCATTGCCGAGAATAAAAACACAGTCGTTTTCGTAGAGGTAAAGCTTCGTAAAAACGATGCGTTTGGAAAAGCAGAGCAATTTGTAACACGGGAAAAACAAAGAAAAATAAATCTTACGGCGCGCGTGTGGCTTGCAAAAAACAGGACCGAAAAAATCGTTCGCTTTGATATAATCGAAGTATATGCACCGGATGGAATATCCGATAATTACACTATAAATCATATAGAAAACGCATTTTACGGAAGTGCGTTTTAATCCACGGAGGAAAGTCTATGAATTATTTCAGTACGCGAGACACAACACTTTCTGTTTCATCAGCTGAGGCTATTGTAAGAGGGCTCAGTAAAGATGGAGGCCTTTTTTGTCCGGAAAGCATTCCAAAGCTTACGGATGACGAAAAGAAATATCTGCTCGATGCATCTTACCGTGAGCGTGCAGCGTTCGTTCTCGGAAAATTTCTTACAGATTTTTCGGAAGCAGAGCTTTGTGATTTTTCAGAGAAAGCCTACGGTAACGGCAAGTTTGATTCTGATGCAACTGCACCTGTTCATATGCTTGAACCGAACCTTGGTGTTTTAGAGCTTTGGCACGGTCCTACCTGTGCGTTTAAGGATATGGCTCTTCAGATGTTGCCGCATCTTCTTTCCGCTGCATTGAAAAAGACCGGAGAAAAAAGATGTGCAAGCATTCTTGTTGCAACTTCAGGTGATACCGGCAAGGCTGCTCTTGAAGGGTTTGCAGATGTTGAGGGGACGAAAATTGCTGTATTTTACCCTAAGGACGGCGTAAGCAAAATTCAGGAGCGTCAGATGACGACTCAGTCCGGTGAAAACGTTTATGTTTCATCGGTTGTCGGAAACTTTGACGATGTTCAGTCTGCTATGAAGGAAATATTTTCCGATGAAGAAATTCGCGGAAAGGCTTCTGATAACGGTTGCATTTTCTCATCGGCAAATTCAATAAACTGGGGCAGAGCCGTTCCTCAGATTGCATACTATGTTTCCGGATACTTTGATTTGCTCAAAAGCGGCTCAATAAGCGAGAATGATGAGATTAACGTATGTGTTCCTACCGGAAATTTCGGCAATATTCTTGCGGCGTTCTACGCACGCGAAATGGGAATCCCGATAAAGAAATTCATTTGTGCTTCGAATTCCAATAACGTACTTACCGACTTTTTTAACACCGGTAAATATGACAAGTGCAGAGAGTTTCATGTAACAACTTCGCCGGCAATGGATATTCTTATATCAAGCAATCTTGAACGTCTTATCTTTAATCTGTCCGGAAATGACGATAAAACTGTTAAAAAGTATATGTCCAAGCTTAAAAGCGATGGCGCGTACACTGTGAGTGCTGAAGTATTTGCCAAAATTTCGGAGTTGTTCTACGGCGGTTGCTGCAATGATGATGAAACGCTCAAAACCATTTCAAATGTTTTCAGTGAGCATAATTACCTTATTGACACGCATACTGCGGTCGGGGTGAATGTATACAGAAAGTATGTAAAAGAAACAGGAGATGAAGCTGTAACGCTTCTTGCGTCTACCGCAAGTCCATTTAAGTTTGCAGACAGTGTTTTGTCTGCGCTCGGGATAGATATCACATCCGGCGGAGAAGAACTGCTTCGGATTCTCTCGAAAACGACCGGACAGAAAATTCCGGCACCTCTTGCTTCTATATTTGAAAAAGAGGAGCGCTTTGTAAACACAACAACCCGAGAAGAGCTTCCCGATGTTGTTCTCAAATTTACGGAGGGAACTCTTTAATGGCGATATATGCAATTGCTGATTTGCATTTGTCAAAATCCGTAAACAAGCCGATGGATGTTTTCGGCCCATTATGGCATGATTATGAAAAGCGAATAATCAAGGGATTTGAAAAACTTACAGAAGACGACATAACCGTCATTCCGGGCGATATCTCGTGGGCTATGTCTCTGTCTGAGTCGCTTCTTGATTTTAAGATGATTGATTCTTTTCCGGGTAAAAAAATTATCTCAAAAGGTAATCATGATTACTGGTGGGAAACAGCAACCAAAACAAAGCGCTTTTTTTCGGAAAACGGTATTACCTCAATTGACATTCTTCATAATAACGCTTTCAAAATCAATGACGTGGCAATTTGCGGTACGCGTGGTTGGTTTTATGAAGAGGAAAACGGAGGGAGCAGGAAAATATACGACAGGGAGATAGGGCGTCTCCGGAGGTCTCTCGAAGAAGGACAAAAATTTGGGGCAAGAGAACTTTTATGTTTTCTGCATTATCCCCCTGTTTGCGCGGGATATGAGTGTGAGGAAATCACCGATATGCTTAATGAGTTTGGCGTGAGCCGGTGTTTTTACGGTCATCTGCACAGCTACGGTCATAAAAGTGCATTTTCCGGAATGCATAAAGGTGTGGAATATACCCTCATATCTGCAGATTACCTCTCTTTTGAACCTCTTTTTATAGGTTAAAAGCAACAAAAAAATCAAAATAACGAATAAAAAACTGGCACAAAATCACAAAATAAAGAAATTTTTCTAAAAAATAAAAAAATATGTGGAAAAATCGGAAAAAATCTGTTACAATAATTAGGTTATAACCGATTCGAAAGGAATGGTCTCAAATGAAGTTGAAATCAACAGAAAAACTCGAGAACGGAAAGGTGTGTCTCGAAATCCAGGTAGAAAAGCCTGAATTTGATGAGGCTATGCAGAAAGCATATCTCAAAAACAAGTCTAAGATTACAGTTCCGGGCTTCCGTAAGGGCAAGGCTCCGAGAGCTATGATTGAGCGTATGTATGGCAAGGGTGTTTTCACTGAAGATGCTATTAATATTGCTTATCCGGATGCTTTTGAAGCTGCAGTTAAGGAAAGCGGAATTGAGCCGGTTGATTATCCTGAGGTTGAGCTTGTTGATATAAATGAAGATGGCTTTACCGTGAAAGCAACCGTTACCGTTAAGCCTGAGGTAAAGCTCGGCAAATATAAGGGTATTGAAGCTGCAAAGCCGTCTGTTTCCGTAACAAAGAAGGATATAGAGGCAGAGCTTAACGTTATGCTTGAAAGAAATGCACGTCTCATCACTGTGGAGCGCGAAGCAAAGAACGGCGATACTGTCGTTATTGATTTTGAAGGTTTTGTTGACGGCGTTGCGTTCGAGGGCGGAAAGAGCGAAAACCACAGCTTGAAGCTCGGTTCAAACCAGTTTATCCCGGGATTTGAAGATCAGCTTGTCGGCAAGAAGGCAAATGACGAGTGCGATGTAAATGTTACATTCCCGAAGGAATACCATGCAGATGACCTCGCAGGTAAAGAGGCAGTATTTAAGGTAAAAGTACATGAAGTTAAGGAAACTGAACTCCCGGTTGCAGATGATGAGTTTGCGAAGGATGTTTCGGAGTTTGAAACACTTGATGAGCTTAAGAAGAGTATTGAGAAGAAGCTTCGTGAAAGCCGTGAGAAAATGGCGAACGATGCATTTGATGAAGTTCTCCTCAAAGAGGTTGTTAAGGGTATGAAGGTTGAGCTTCCTGAGGTTATGGTTGAGGCTCAGCTTGACCAGATTGCAAATGATTTTGCACAGCGTCTCCAGATGCAGGGTATCACGCTTGAACAGTATCTTGAGATGATTCAGTCAAATATGGATGATTTCCGCAAGAACTTCCGCGACCAGGCGCAGGAGCAGGTTAAATCCCGCCTTGCTCTTGAAGCTGTTTCAAAAGCTGAAGGACTTGAGCCTACAGATGAAGACGTTGAGGCTGAATACAAGAAGCTTTCTGAGCAGTACGGTATGGAAATTGACCGCATCCGTGGATTCCTTCCGGCAGATGCAATGAAGAGCGACCTTTATTCCATCAAGGCTCTTGCATTTATTCGTGAAAACGCAGTAGCAAAAGCTCCGGCAAAGAAAACTGCAACGAAGAAGACTGCAGAAAAGGCTGATGCCTCCGAAGAAAAGAAGCCTGCTGCGAAGAAAACAACAAAGAAGGCTGATGGCGAAGCAAAGGCTGCAAAGACAACTAAGTCTACAACAGCAAAGAAGCCTGCCGCAAAGAAGACAACTGCAAAGAAAACAGAAGATAAAGAATAATTTACCAAATTCTGAGCATAATATTAGTGTAGGATAGGCGGGAGGAGTTTTTTTCCTCGCGCCTATCTTTAAAAAATGGACAGGAGAGTGAAAATAATGAGTTTAGTTCCCGTAGTAGTAGAACAGACAAACCGCGGAGAGCGGTCATATGACATTTTCTCAAGACTTCTTAATGACAGAATAATTATGCTGTCTGAAGAGGTTAATGATACAACAGCATCTCTTATTGTTGCACAGCTTTTGTATCTTGAGTCACAGGATCCGGATAAGGATATTGATTTTTATATCAATTCTCCCGGCGGGTCAATAACAGCAGGTATGGCAATTTATGATACTATGCAGTATATTAAATGTGATGTTTCCACAATCTGTGTAGGAATGGCGGCATCTATGGGTGCATTCCTGCTTGCTGCAGGGACGCCCGGAAAGCGTCTTGCTCTGCCGAATTCCGAGATTATGATACATCAGCCTCTCTCCGGAATGCAGGGGCAGGCGACAGATATTAAAATCCATGCCGACCGCATAATCCGTATCAAGTCACATCTGAATTCTATCTTGTCTGATGTTACCGGAAAGCCGATTGAGGTTATAGAGCAGGATACTGAACGCGATAATTTTATGACTGCCGAAGAGGCGATGAAGTACGGACTTATCGACAGAGTAATAACAAAAAGACAGTAGAATTTGGAGCGATATAAGTTTATGGCAGATAAGAATAAAAGTATCATCTGCTCGTTCTGTGGCGAGGAGATTGCCCCCGGTACTCAAGTGCTGGCAGGGCTCAACGGATATATATGTGAAAATTGCGTAGATGCCTGCAAAGAATATCTTGATTCAATGAAGCTTGCAGGGCTTGAAAGTATCGGTGCAAGTGCAAAAAAACTCACTGTGTTGAAACCGCGGGAGATTCACGAACGCCTTAATGACTATATTGTTGGTCAGGAGGGAGCAAAGCTTGCTCTCAGTGTTGCTGTGTATAATCACTATAAAAGAATTATGAATGATGAACCGAATGATGTTGAACTTCAGAAAAGTAATATTCTGATGATTGGTCCGACAGGTTCGGGTAAAACTCTTTTTGCGCAGACGCTTGCAAAGATGCTCAATGTTCCGTTCGCTATTGCAGATGCGACAACACTCACAGAGGCAGGCTATGTCGGAGAAGATGTCGAAAATATCCTGCTTCGTCTTATACAGGCTGCAGATTACGATATTGAAGCGGCACAGCGCGGAATAATATTTATAGATGAGATTGATAAAATTGCCCGCAAGAGCGAAAATATGTCAATTACCAGAGATGTATCCGGTGAAGGTGTACAGCAGGCAATTTTAAAAATACTGGAAGGAACCGTTGCGAATGTTCCTCCTCAGGGTGGCAGAAAACACCCGCATCAGGAGTTTATTCAGATAGATACAAGCAACATTCTTTTCATCTGCGGCGGTGCGTTTGATGGTATAGAAAAGGTTATTTCAAAACGCAAAACCCAAAGGGGAATCGGGTTTGGTGCTCCTGTTGCTTCCAAGGAAAAAGAGGATAAAGCAGCACTTCTGACGGATGTCCAGCCTCATGATTTGTTGAAGTTCGGCATCATTCCTGAGCTTGTTGGTCGCCTTCCGGTTATTGCTCCGCTTGCACCTCTTGATAAGGATGCAATGATAAGCATACTTACAAAGCCGAAAAATGCACTTACCAAACAGTACATTCGCTTACTTGCTATGGACGGAGTAGAGCTTTCGTTTGAGGACAAAGCGCTTGAGGCGATTGCCGAGCTTGCAATAGAGCGAGAGATTGGCGCACGTGGTCTTCGTGCTGTTCTCGAAGGCGTAATGCAGAAGATAATGTATGACGTTCCGTCTGATGAGAATATTATAAAAGTTGTTGTAACCGAACAGTGCGTCCGTGAAAAAACGGAGCCTCAGATTACAAGAAAAGTGAAGAAAAAAGCGCAGTAAAGGAGAAAAGATATGCCTGAAAATACAACGGCGAGAAGTGTAATGCCGGTTCTTCCGCTTCGTGGACTTACAGTATTTCCGCATATGATGATCAACTTTGATGTTGGCAGAGATAAGTCGATGAAGTCCCTTGATGATGCAATGGCAAAAAATCAGAATATATTTCTCGTTGCACAAAAAGAAATAAGAACGGACAACCCTATGCCGGAGGATATCTATGAGATAGGAACTGTTGCAAAGGTGAAGCAGGTTCTGCGTTTTCCGGCAAATAATGTCCGTGTGCTCGTCGAAGGAATGTACAGGGCAAAAATTGTGAATGTCACACATGTTGAGCCGTTTATAGAGGCAGAGGTTGAAGAACTTCAGATTCCGGCAATACGTGAGAATGCAGTGCGTCGTGAGGCGCTTGTTCGTACAGCGCAGGAGCTCTTTTCTGAGTTTATGGAGTTTGCACCCAAAATAGCTCCCGATATTATGATTGATGTGTTTTCTACTGAAAATATCGGAGATCTGGCTGACCGTATAGCACAAAGCATTCCGGCACGATTTACCAACAAACAGGAAGTACTTGAAGAGCTTCATCCGTATAAGAGGCTTTCACTTGTGAATAAGCTTCTTGCGAGAGAAAGAGAAATTTTTAAGATGGAGTTTGATATTGCGGGAAAAGTTCAGGAGCAGGTTGATAAAAACCAAAGAGACTTTATTCTTCGTGAACAGCTCAAAGCAA
>JAFQVE010000537.1 GCA_017408185.1 Oscillospiraceae bacterium
CGGAAAAGCAAAAGTACGCGTCACCGGCACTCTTGCGGGTATTTCAAAATATGCCGATGTAGAAATTTCTGTTATTCCTGATGACGCATATTGCGGCGTTGATGCCGAATATCTGTTTTATCAGGGTGCATATGAGGATACCGCCGACTCAATGGAGATAAATGTCGCTAAAAGGACAGATCCGATTTCCAAGGAGCAATATGAAAGCTACATCTACAGAGATTACGGTGCAGAGCGCCCGTGGGGCTTGCTGGCGGGCACTGCATCTGCTGCGGATTCACTCAACCGCTATCTTGGTACACAAAACAACCCTGCCAAGAACAGATTAGACACCAATCTTAACTTAGGTATAGGAGAATGGTACGCATTCAAGGTAAAGGTTCCGTCGGAAGGGAAATATGCTGTAGACGTTTCCGGATACCGTGCAGACAATGCGGGTGCTGTTGACATATATATGGTTCCGTTCTCGACCGAGATGAATTATGACCATATAATACAAAATATAGATAAATACAAAAACGAGGGGACACGCATCTCACACACCGACTTTTGCGATGAAAATACCGCATCCAACAAGGGGTACACCGGAAACGTTCCGTTTACCGGCACTTTTACGGCAGAGGTGTTTGATGCAGAAGAGCTTGAGAATGGTTTTGCCGAATATCTTATGATAATTGAGGCTGTCAGCGGAAAAACAGGAAGAGCTTCAAACTTTTTGCAGGCAGTAACACTTCGCGGAAGCGGCCCGCAGCTCTCGCTTGCAACTGAAATGCGTGCAAAAACAAGAACGCTTGCCGAAAACGAAGAAATTCTCTTTGATGTGATAAAGGTAACAAACGAAGACGGAATTGAAATTACTCTTGACAATGCTTATATATATCATGAGATTAAGCAGGGTTCAGAAGATGTTATAAAAATAAACGAAGACGGAAACGGTGTCGTTGCTCTTTCCGAGGGCTCCGGCACGGTTGTGACAACCGTTATCATTAACGGAGTGATATTGACTAAAGAGCTTGAAATCACGGTAGACAACGATTATAAAATATGGAAAGCACATTTGTATGCCGATGATGTTTTGGAAATAGGAAATGCTGCAGAATTTTCCGCAGGAATAGAGCTTCTCAACCGCACCGTAGTTGCAGACGGTGACATTCTTGAGATTGAGATATCTGAAGAAAGCGAGAAAGGAGTGCTGAAGCTTTCCGATGACAAGCTTTCGGTTATTGCACAAAAACCGGGAACTGCTAAGGTGCGGGCAAAAGTAAGTGCGCGCGGCGGCGAATATTTCACCGATGATGTTGAAATAACGGTTCCGGAACCGGTGGCTGCGGCAGGCAACAGCTTTGTGATAGAGCCGAGATTGGGTGTATATACCGACGACAATTATACACATCTTACGGACTTTACCAAGTACACACTGACGCGCAACTGGATATTCCATGAATTCACAAAGCCCAAGGATGATAGAGAAGATGTAACGAAAATAAAGCTCGGGAAAGCAGATGCAAACTATACCATCATCCAATGGAAGAGCGGCGAGGACGATGCATATCTTGCATTTAAGGTGAAATTTCCCGCGGACGGCAGATATATCCTTGGCTCGGAAACCTACACAATGGCAAATAAGTACGAAGCGAGAACAGAATGCTATGTAATCCCCGTAACGGATGAAACTGAGGCTACCCTTGCAAGCTACGCCTCTTCAGGAAACGAGTATTATGTCGGTGCCGTAGATTTCAAATCGGAAAAGGCGGGC
>JAFQVE010000538.1 GCA_017408185.1 Oscillospiraceae bacterium
ATCCCCAGCCATCATCTACTGCCCAGAAATCGACCTCTTCGGTTTTTACTCCAAGTGCTGTGCCGACTTCTCCATACAAATTGTTCTTAAGGTATCCTTTTCCGTAACCATAGTATTCTCGCCACGCATCGCTTCCGCGCTCACCGACATCTGTTTCACACGAGCAGTTTTCTCCGTTTGCGCAGACAAACCTCTCATGATGCTTCTGCAAAGCAAGCTCATAATCCCAGTTTCCGTTTCCATCGATTCCAAGTTCATAGAAACTTCCAAAATCATTACTCGGAAAAAGGCGTTTACAATCCGGGCACTGAATCTTCCACGGACGGTTAAATACATTTATAACCCACGGATATGTGCCATATTTACTACTGAGTTCTTTATCACAATAAATGCAAACATATGCGCCCGTGTCACCAAAGCGATATGCGAGATTGTGCGAACGGGGGAGTTCTTGAGTAGTGACGAGATTATAAAGCTTATCTGCTCCCTGTTCGACGAACTTGTCTGCCGCCTTTACCCATTTGTCATATTCAGCTTTCGCCCAATCATATCTTTCTATATTGCGCTTTGCATTTTCTACCTTTTCATCAGTATAGTAGCTTCTGCGCATTTTTCCGCTTCCGACGATAACCGTATATTCTCCGACGACGGAATCTCCGTCATATGTTGCGGTTACCTCTATTTTTCCTTCGCCGTTTCCGATACCTGTCACAACGCCGTTTTCATCAACAGAAACAATATCAGGCGTGAGGCTGCGGAAGGAAAGCGTTGTCCCTTCTCTATATTGCGGAATATCTGCTTCATAAGTTACAATGCTCTTGTCAAGCGTTACCGTATCACCTACCGAAACCGCCTCCTGGCACGAACCGCCAATTGACGCAATGGGGTTTGTTCCGCTGAAGACAAAATCCTCATAATAGAGATACATCTTTCCGGTAGCTGCGCGTCCCGTCATCATAATTACGGCGAGATATTCACCGGGTTCTTCCGCGTATACATCTCCGAGATAGGTTTCTGTTGTCGCATTCGCTGCATTCCATGCCTCAACATCCGGATTATGGCTGTTGATTCGTCCCACTCTGTATTCGTCAGTGAGGAAATCAGCTACCTTTTCTCCCTCTTTCGGCACAGGGATAAAGTACATATCTGCATACGGGCTCTGGATGCTTGCACGGTGTGTAACGATTGCGCGGTATTTGCCTGCTGCATCAAACTTCGTCTTAACGGCAAACCATGCGCCATCCTCCATTCTCGCGCTGAAAACGATTTTATTTCTCTGCATAAATGAAGTTTCAGTTTGCACATCAACGCTGTCAGCATACCAGCTCCAGCCATCGGTATACTCTTCCGTGATTCCATCGCCAATCTCAAAGCCGGTTATGTCCGTCTGCGCTCTTTCAAGGCTTGAATAGAGTGATGGGTCACGGAAATATCCGGGATTTGTCCAGCTTTCCTTGCGCGCATTTATCTTTATGGCAACATTCGCTCCGGACATCTTATCTTTTACAAAACGAACAACACCTTTCGCCTTGATACTTTCCCCATCTACTGTAACAGTCGCAGAAAGCTTTGCGCGACCCGGTTTACTTCCTGCAGTAACAGTCTTTTCCGAAACTGTTACAACAGATTCATCGGAGGAGGTTATTTCAGCAATCTCAAAGTCTGCAACTTCTTCTCCGTTTTCATCGAAGAGAGAAAGCATTGCCGTCTCGCCTTCTTCCTTGAGAGCTTTTCCCGATCGGAGTGTGTATACTGTCTCAACAACATTCTCTACACCTTCAATCTCTCCTGTACCGTCAAGGATAATATTATCGAGAAGAATTTTCTTATTTCCTGTCGATTTAAAAACAAGTAGTATTCCACTGTCAGCCACTGTAGTGCCAACCGTGAATTCTGTCGCTTTAGGTGCGTTTTCAATGCTGAGATTATTTACATTATGAGAGTTTATTGATGCTACGCGCGATGCGTTTTTAAGCATCTTGTCAACATATTCACGCTTGCCATTTTCATCAAGTTCTTCTCCGGGCATCGGTATGGTATATATGTCAGCAGCACCATAGCCCTGAATCTGCTTGTAAGAAAGGAATGCGTTATATGTACCGCGATTTGTAAGCGGAACCTTAATGGCAATCCATTCTCCCGTCTTCATTGACGAAAGCTGCAGGTATTCGCCATCCTTTTGCACAAAGGTTATGTTCTCTCCATTGTCCCTTTGGATGTATTCAGCACCGGCACTATAAGCATATGCACTCCAGCCGTCTGTTGCGCTTGCAGGGAAGCTTTCTGCCGCATTTTCGCCTTCTGCAATAATCTTTCTTTCGCCGCTTGAAAGAGTGTTGTTTTCCTTAAAATCATATACATGCTTTACGCCGGAGGGTGTTGACGGCGGAACCTCTTCAATCGGAGTGATTGACAGCATATACGGATATGTGAAATAATCAAGTGCATCGCCGGTTGTCGCCTTTGCACCCTTGCCCGTTACAACAAAGAGAAGAACGTTTGTTCCCTTTTTAAGCTCAATTTCTGAAACAGACATCTTGGCCTTTACATTACCCTCGGTTACATCCGATGAATAGTCAACGCTTGCGATTTTTGTGCCATTTGCTTTTGCTTCCGCGAGGTTTGTAAGGCCGCCTTCGGGAAGGATATATATATCACCTGTACCGCCGCGTCCTGCAATCGTCTGATAGAAAAATTCAGGTACATACACGCCGTCACGCGGTACATTTATCTCAAGTGCAATATAATGATCTACCGCTCTGGTATCACCATTAAGAAAATAGTTCTTAAGCTGTGAGTTCTTTGCATTCGGGCTTCCGGCAAGATATCTCCATAAACCGCCTGTCTGGTCATAAGATGTTATTGTGCTGATAACCGTATTCTCCGCAACTCCGATTGAGAGGTTATCAAAAATGTAATTTCGCTTTGCAGACTGTGTTTCTCCCTCTTCTTCCTCATCATTTTTTTCTGTGGGCTTGAGCGTAAGCTTATACGGATACATGAAATAGTCAAGTACATCGCCCGTTGTTGCCTTTGCACCCTTTCCTGTTACAACAAAGAGAAGAACATTCGTTCCACCTTTTAATTCAACGCTATCTACAAGCATTTCTGC
>JAFQVE010000539.1 GCA_017408185.1 Oscillospiraceae bacterium
ATTATGTTCACCGACAGCGAAGAGAACACAACCAAAATTGCAATGACAACAAAGGACAGCCAGTTCACGGTTACTGCAGATAAGCCGGGAACATACGTTGGTTACGCAATCCTTAAGAGCGGTGATAATGCATTCACTCTCATCACCGACGGCTCTTACGAGAAGAAATAGTAATAATTTACCTATAGCGGAGAGGGCTCCCTCTCCGCTATAATAGACAAGCAGGGAAAGCTTTCTCTAAGCTTGCGGCAGGCCACAATATTCTTACCCTGCCGGGCGTGCCTTCTTTGGTTTCCGGCAGATTCCCGAAGGGGTTCTTACTTTCTTGTTTCGCCAAGAAAGTAAGCAAAGAACGCGAAAAAGGGGAGAACTCGCGCGCCCACAGGAATAGGGTTCCCGCAAAGCCTGCTTTGTGGGAAAGAGGAGAGACCGCCAATAAAGCGAAGCTTCTTGCGAAAAGCAAGAACGAGCAAAAAGGCGAGGCTTGACGAGGCGCAAAGGAAACCTCCCCTTTTAACCCCTCCGCACGCAACGACGAAAAGTAGTACGTGGAATAGTGCGTGTAGGGGCGGCGCTGCACACTCCACGGGAAAGGATACCATTCCGGTGCAGGAATGCCGCCTTTCGCGCCAAGCGGTAATAAATCACAGCGAAAGTATGCATACGGGGATGCGCGGAAAACGCAGTTTTCCATTTAGCATCGACGGCATAATGAGCGCGATGATTTATCCGGTGCGCGGGCAGCGGCAAAAGCGTGGGGTTCCAAAGGGGTTCGCAAGATAACCCCTTTGAGGAAAACAGCCCTTGCGGTCTTCCGCAAGCGAAGAGATCCTTCGGGCGTTCAGAACGACACGGAGGAGAGAAAGAATAACACGGGAAAATGTTCAGAATAACACGGAGGAAAATATGATGTATTCTGATATTACGGAAAAGCAAGCCTTGTGCGGTGCTTTTTGTGAAAAGTTCAACGTTGCGGAAACCAACGCTTTGGGCACAGAAAAAGGACTTATGCTTCAGACAAACGGTGATTATTTCACATTTGAAACAACTGTTCCGTCTGACGGATATTACAACATAGCCCTTGGTTACTCGCACGATAGCTGGGAGATGTATTTCCAGATCAAAGTAACCTATCCGGACGGAAGAGAAAGCCTGGATACTTACAGCGCTTTTGCGGAGGAGCCGGAGGTTGCGGCAACGGTATGGCTTGAAAAGGGGAAAAACCTTGTTCGCGTGCGTCACAATATGAGTCAGAAAGAGATTCACATTCTGCCGTTTGAGATTTTTTATGTGGAGAATCGGGGGAAAATAAAAGCTCTGCCATACGGCATATTGCCGGCGAAGGTGACGTTTTTCCTTGATGCCCCCAAAACTCCGCGGGGAGTTATTGCAAATTATAAGGAAAAGCTTGTGAAGATAGAAACGGACAGCGGCGTGGAAATCCCGTTCACAGCCGAGCCTTACGGAACAAGAATCATTACCGAAGCTATGGTAAGGGTGCATTCCGATAAAGAAGCTGTTGCAAAGCTTTCCCCCGGAACGTATAAGCTTAATTACATTCTTGAAAGTGGCAAGGTGCTTTCTCAGGAATTAAATGTGCTTGAAACCGCACCGGAAACCGGGCTTGAATATATAAATTTCAATGTAGGTCAGGCAAATTCAACGCTCATAAAGCTTCCTAACGGAAAAAATATGCTTATTGACTCGGGATATGAGAAAAGCGCGAATGAACAAATTATCCCATATCTTGAAAAGCATAATATAAAGCTTGATTATTATTTGCTCACGCATTTTCATAATGACCATTGGGGAATGAAGGATGAAATCCTCCGGATGTACGGAATCAAAATCCCTGATCAGACAAAAGCAGATGCGCTTGTCAAGGCTGATAAGCAGGAACGGTACGATTATCTCAGGGACTTTTGTTATCTCGATTCCTCGATGCTTTGCTATTATGACGAGCTTCACAAAATCTGGGATATCGGCGGAGTTACGATGGATGTGCTCAACAGCCGTTTTGACGAAAACGGCGAGGAGATGGAGATTTATAACTATCCGTTCTACCGTATCAATGAGCATAATTATGAAAACGCGACATCGGTTTCGTTTATGCTTGATTATAACGGCTTCCGCTATTACCACGGCGCAGATAATTATGCATTCTCTCAGGAAAGATATATGTATGATATGATAAAGCAGAAGCGTACCGATGAGCTTTCCTGCGACTGGTTTTACGGTAATCACCATTTTATTTGTGATACCAGTATGCAGTTTATCGTAACGTTAAACCCGAAGGTTGTGTTCATACCGAACAGTGAGGTATACTACCGTTCGCTGTATACAAAATATTATAAAAAGTATGTCGAGGACTATAATTTTTATAATAAAAGGCTTACAGAAACAATTGTTTCAGGCAGAAACGGCAGCGCGAGGGTTTGCGTAAACAGCAAGGATGACTGGTATTACGAAGTAATATCGGATGATGATATGTACAAATAAAACAGAAAGGAAGAAAAGATATGAAAAGATTTATTTCATTATTGTTATGTGTCGCAACGGCGGTACAAGTGAGCGCGGTCTGTGTCTTTGCCGGGGATGTTAAGGCTAAGGCATACACCAACTACGATATTATCGTAGAAATGGCAAAGGCTTACGACAGACAGGGTGAGCAGATACCGTATGATCAGAAAAACGCAAGGCGGAGCATTTATGCTTCACCCGAGGACGCTACGGCACAGAGAACTATTTTCCTTGATTGCAGCAGCTTTGTTAACGCTTGCTACCGTGAAGCCTTCGGCGTAAACGTTTTACCTTACGAAATCGGCGCGGACGGAACATCGCCCACCACGGCAAATTACGATAAATATGCAAAAGAAAATCCGGATGCTCCCGATGTGCTGGGATATTGGGAGCCGATAAATTATACCGATGCCGAAAAACAGGCAGTGGCTGACTTTATGTATGAAAATCTTCAGATCGGAGATATAGTTACATACCGCTGCGGAAAAGAAAGCGGAACAGCCGGACATGTGTATATGTATATCGGTGATAACACGTTTATGCATTGCGCCGGTGCAGGTTCGTATGTTGTAAATTCATCAAACCCTGCCTTGTCGTATGACAGCGGTGCCGATGAGATAGAAAGCCGGGGAACTATCGGAACAATTGATGTAGCCGCGGTTTTTGGGCAGCCGGAGAGCAGCCGGTATATCTTTAAGAAAACAGAAGCAGAATCAATCTGGAGCTTCAGCCTTATACGACCGATGGTAAGAGGGCTTACGCCTACGGAGGAAACCGTAAACCGCATGAAGATTGCAGGTCTTTCCATGGAAAAAACCGCATCAGTATGCGAGAATGCATCTGTTGATACGGGGGATATACTCACCTATACGGTAACGCTTGAAAATACAAACGCATATTCTCTTTCCGGCGTTACAATTACGGATACTCTTCCCGCCGGTACGGAATTTGTGACAGGGGAGAGCGGCGTGAAGGCAGACGGAAGGTCTGTTTCGTGGAAAGGCGCGGTTCCCGCAAATACAACGCTTAACGTGCGCTACAGCGTGAAAATTACATCCGACAAGCCGGGAGCGCTTATAACAAGCGATGCTACATATGTATCCGGGGTGAAGCTCGGCACGATAACTCATTCCGTTTCGGGATACAGCAAGGCACAGCGCTTGCTGATAGGAAATGCGGCGCTTGAGCTTGCGCGCGATTCCCGTAAGTTTACCGACGGGCTCCAAATGGTAAAGTCGCTCTATAAATCAACGCTTAATGTTAACCTTACGGATTACACCACCTGTGAAGCGGTGTTGGATCAGCTTATTGATACCGAGAACAACACCCGCCACACCTCCACTGCGCTTTCCAAGATGATTGCGCCAAACCTTTACGGCGGACTTGATATAAGATACGGTTGGTTATATCATAAATCGGAAAATGACAAGACGCGCCTACCGAAAGAAGAGCAGCTTTCCGTCGGAGATATTATCCTTGCAGACTGGGAAGGCGGCAACAACGTATATGTATATGCCGGAGACAAAACCCTTGTAACTGTTGAAGACGGGGTGTGCAAGGCTCTCACCATAGGTGATAATATCTACAAAGCAGGAGAAAACATTCTCATTTCGCTTTTGGGCTATAACAGATATGCAGTCCTGAGACCTTCAATGAAGAGTGTTGTTCCTTCTGTTAAAGTTTCGTCAATAGAAGTCGCGGCTCTTCCGGACACCCGTTACTACTACAGCGGCGGAAGATTTGATACCGAAGGAATGGCTGTAAATGCAATATTGAACAACGGAAAGAGCGTCAATGTAACAAACTACACCGTTTCTCCCGAAGTGCTGCATTATCCGACGAACAGCGTCAATATTGAATATGGAAAATTGAACGCTCCTGTTGATATCACGGTTGACCGGGAAGAAAAAATCACTATTGTTGACAACGGAACAGCGATAAAAACCGGAATCAACCCGCAGCTTGTAAACGGAAGAACGCTGGTTCCGATGAATGAGCTGTGCGAAAGCCTCAGGCTCAATGCGGAATGGAATGCAAAAACAAACACGGCAACTATAAAGAATGAATTCAGGACGGTTTCCGTAACAAGGGATTCTAAGATTGCAAGGGTTGACGGCAAAGAGGTTATGCTGGATGTCGCCCCGATAATGTATAAAGGAAGCTTTTTGGTTCCGGTGAGGTTTATAGCGGAAAGCTTCTCGGCGGATATCGATTGGATTGGCGAGGAAAAAACGGTTGTTATAACCGGAGGTAAGGTAATATATCCGATAAGATATGACGGCGAGATCGGTATTTACAATGCCGTTCAGATGGGAAATGATACAACGTTTGCTCTGGATGGGGATATTTCAACCTATTGGGGTGTGTCATTAGACGATCCGAACGGTGCATACGGAATATTCGACCTCGGTTTTTCAAGAAACATCAGAACAGTAGCTATGGCTTTCTTTAAGGGTACACAAAGAA
>JAFQVE010000540.1 GCA_017408185.1 Oscillospiraceae bacterium
AAAGGTCAGGCTCTTTATGTGCGTAATAAACATCAAGGTTTTCAAACGGCACAGACATGAAGTGGCATTGCATAAGCTCTGCAAGAACCTCTTTTGTTGCATGATGCACGCCGCTATAACCTATCCTCAGCAGATACTCCTTTGCCTGAGCTTTCGAAAGAGGGGCATAAAGTGCCGAAAAAATATCGTTCATATTTAATCACCGATATAATAATAGCATGCAAATGGATCTTGCGCAAGAAAAAGCATATGATAAATTCATAAGGGATTGTAACAAAATGTATTTTGCTACAATCCCTTATATCTGTTACTTTACCCTGTTATACGCAGATTCGTATGCACCAAGCAATCTTTCAACTCCGTGTTCATGGAGTGTTTCCACCATTTCGTCAAACTGTGAAAGCGGTGCCTGACCAAGAATGAACTTTGTTATCATTTCCTGTGCATATGTCTTGCAGGTTGTGAATGTCTCATCCTTTATCTTCGCTTCTTCTTTATTGAACGCAAGGAAGGAATCAGGGTTGAAATAGTCCACACTGTTTTCAATTACCATGTCACGTACCGCTGCGATATCCTCGGATTCTGCCGCCTCAACTGCCTTCGGGTCAAGACGTGTAAACGTTCCGTGTGTCGAGAAGCCGTAGAGCGTACTTACCTGTGTGTTTTCTTCATCCTGAATATATACCTTTTCTCCGTTTACAAGCTTATAGGTCTCTCCCTCTTTACCCCACGAAACAACATCACGGGCTTCGTCTGTATAGAACCAGTCAAGGAATTTTGCAGCGTTTGCCATGCGCTTCTCGTCTCCGGTATTGGAGATTGTAAAGCCTACGGATTCAAAGTTATTTTTGCTCTGCTTTGATACTCCCGTCTCCGCATTCGCAACTGGCGGAACGAATGCTGTCAGATTAAACTCCGGATTGTTCGGACGTGCCATCGAGTTGAAAAAGTCTACTCTTGTGAGGTAGTCCGGGAACATAAAGCTTCGGTCAGTTGTTACAAGCTCCTGCCATGCGGATGAATTCATTGTCATAAAGTCGGACGGGCAAAGCTTTTCATCAACCATCTTTTTATACCATGTTATAACCTCAAGCATCGTGTCTTCCGTTGCGCCATAGCACCATTTGCCGGTGTTATAGTCGTAATAAACGCCCGTTTCCCAATATTCCTTCCAGTTTGAGCCTGCTGAATTCAAAGTGTTTATTCCCGAACGGATTCCGTACGGATATGAATCGGGGTAAAGCTCTTTGAGCTTCTTTGCCGCCTCATAAACTTCATCGTATGTCGTCGGCACTGCAATCCCGTGCTTGTCGAAAATGTCCTTACGGTACATCCATGCACGGATACTTCTTGTTGTTTCACGTCCCGTTGCCGGGCTGTAATAAATTTTTCCGTCGTATGCCTTTCTTACATCCACAATGTTTTTCTTCTCTGTGTCGGAAAGTGTTTCGACAAAGGCCCTGTAGTTCGGCATATACTCTGCCATTTCCTCAAAGGATTTGCATGCGCCCTGATCTACATATTTGTCAGAATCCGGCTTGTAGTCAAATATTACAAGGTCGGTAAGTGTTTCGGGGCTTGAATACATAAGTGACCACTTGGTTGCATAGTCAACGTCCGGTACTGCGTTGACGTCGAGTGTTGCTCCTGTTCCCTCTTCGATGTAGTCCCAGATTACCCAGTCTTCATCATACGGCCAGCTTGCATGTGATATCGTTGTCAGTGTTATGACATCTTCCTTTGTCAAGGGGTCATTGTTTGC
>JAFQVE010000541.1 GCA_017408185.1 Oscillospiraceae bacterium
AATGGCAACAAAAGCCGTTATGGAAACGGATATACATATCGGAGTCGGCTGTCTTTTGCCACACCCCGTAATGGGATGGGGCGGAGGCGGAAAGATACTTTTCCCCGGAATCGCGGGAGAAGAAACAGTATCATATTTCCACCTAAAAGCTTCGCTTTATGATAAACCGCTTTTCGGGCTTGATTGCACGCCTGTGCGTGAGATGATGGAAGGCTGGGTAGACAGCATAGGTCTTGACTTTATAATAAATGTTGTTCTCAACTCAAAATTTGAGATAGCAGATGTTGTATCCGGTCACTATATAAAGGCACAGCGTGAAGGTGTACAACGGGGAAAACGCGTTATCGGATATCAGGTAAAGGAAAAAGCCGATATAATGATAACAAGCTCTCACCCTGCAGATCAGGACTTCTGGCAATCGCCAAAGGCGATGTTTGCGGCAGAGCCTGCGTTCATGAGCGACAAAGGTGGCACTCTCGTTCTTGTCAGCCCGAATTACGAAGGAATGGGCCCGCATCTCGGCTATGCCGAATGTATGGGGGATGACAACGGTGACGAGCGGGTAAACGCTTGCATTCGCGGTGAAAAGTTTGAGATAGATCCGCTCTCCATCGCAGTAGGAAACGGAATGGCGAAGCTTCGCCGCAGAAGAAGGCTCATAACCGTGGGCGACGGCGTAACACCCGAAGAAATGAAGATTTCAGGAACAGAGCATGCATATATAAAGGATTTGCAGAAGATTATTGATAAGCTTATTGAAGAAAATCCAGATTGCAGAATAGGCGCTGTTTCAAACGGTGCTGAAACGCTTCTTTATGTATAAGGCGGTGAAAGAATGCCGAAAATGGAGAATATGTTTTTTGAGTTTCGTTATGTAAAACCATCGGGAAATCCGTTTTGCATTTCTCAAGATTCAGCTGTTGTTTCTGATACAGAATGTTATGCATCAGAATATGTAAAAGTAGTTTTAAAAGAATGCGGATTTGCGGGCAAAAAAATGAAAATCAGACTCGTTGTCGGGATGCCCGAGAGAGTAAAAACTGTTGTTGGGAAAGCTTTTTCTGAAGATGATGAAGCGTATGCAATTGAAATCGCACAGGATGATGTAATTCTTTCTGCGATTACTGAAAAAGGTCTCATTTATGCCGTTTCGACATTAAAGCAGCTTATAGAAAGCGGAAATGTCTGTGAAATGCTTCTGTATGACTATCCCGATAAAAAGGTGCGCGGATACCGCGTGTTTATACCGGGAAGAGAGAATTTTGACGACTTTAAGCGAATGGTTGATATGCTTGTATACTATAAGTATAATGCAATTATGATTGAAGTCGGCGGTGCGATGGAATATAAACGGCATCCGGAAATTAACACGGAATGGGTTGAGTTTTGCCGCGAGGTTCACCAAAGCCCGAATGAAGCAAAAAGAATACAGAAAGAAACATATAGCTGGAAAAAGAATTCCATCCATGCTGACAACGGCGGAGGTTCATTTATAACACAGACTGAGCTGCGAAATCTCATTGCGTATTGCAGAGAGCGTGGACTTGAGGTTATTCCGGAGGTACCGACGCTTTCTCACTGTGATTATATCGTGAGAGCGCACCGTGAGCTTAACGAGAGATGCGAGGATATGTATCCTGATACATATTGTCCGTCCAATCCGAAAACATACGAGCTTGTTTTCGACATCCTTGATGAGATTTGCGATGTGTTCAAACCGCGATATGTCAACATCGGACATGACGAGCTGTACACGCTCGGGAAATGCCCGTTGTGTAAAGGAAAAGATCCCGTTGAGCTCTATGTCGGTGATATTGTAAAAATTTCAGATTATCTGAAAAAGAAGAATGTCAGAACAATTATCTGGTCAGAAAAGCTTCTTGATAATCTTTATTTTCCGGGACCGGGTGATGAAATGCACGGCTACGGCGGCACGGGTGATGAAGCTTGGGATATTCCTCGCCTTGCGGAATGTGCCGGCAAGGTTCCGAAAGATGTTATTTTGCTCCATTGGTACTGGTCGCTGTGCTCAGGTGATGCTGAGAGGGCGATTCTTGATATGGGATATGATATGGTTTTCGGAAACTTTCAGGCGTTGTCGCTTAAAGACTATCGTGAAAGAAGCCAAAACATTCCGGGAGGATTCGTCAGCAACTGGGGTTCTTTTGAAGAAGAGTATATGCAGCGCAACGGTCAGAACTTTAACGTAATTTCTACGGCATATGTTTTCTGGAGTGGAGCCTACGATTTCGATAAGAGCCGGGATGTTATGCAGAAGGTCAAAGATGAACTGTATGCGCGGTATAAAAAATCGCTTGGCGAAAGAATCATTGAGCTTACTCATACGACCGATTATTTCAAACCATACACTTGGTTTTACGATGGAATATATATCGTCCCCGAGGATTGGCTGATAGGTCATCACGAGGTTGCGTATACGGACGGCACAAAAGCGGATTTATCGATTATCTACGGGTACAATATCCGTTCATCGAGTGAAACGGAAACTTCGGACAGCGGTTCGGAAGAAGCGCGCACAACGTCATATATCGAAGTTCTCGGCGCGTCATATCCGGAAATGTGCGATGGGAGAATGTTTTACAGAACAGCCTATAAAAATCCGTATCCCGAAAAGACCATCAAGCATATATACGTTAAACCTAAGAATGGCATAAAAATAGAAGCAAGATATGATGCCGTTGAAGGGAGTGGTGAAAATGTATAAAATCGAAACGCATCTGCACACAGCAGAATCAAGCCCGTGCGCAAAGCTTTCTGCCGCGGAAATGATAGAGCTTTATCATAAGGCAGGGTATAAAACGGTTATAGTAACCGACCATTTCATTCAGAAATATCTTGACGGATACGACAGCGAATGCTGGCAAAATGCCGTTGACCGTTTTTTTCTCGGCTATCGCAATGCAAAAGAGAAAGGCGATGAAATCGGAGTAA
>JAFQVE010000542.1 GCA_017408185.1 Oscillospiraceae bacterium
CGTCTCAACAAGGTCATATGCACGCGGAAGCGTGTGTGCGGTTATCATATTATATATGTAATCGCGATACGGCAGATATTTATCTGCTTCCTCTATCACCGTCTCAGCTGTCGTTTTTGCCCAGTCATAAAGCTGTATATTCTCGCGTGCTGCATCTATTTTTTCTTTGGTGTAATACGTTGATGCAACCTTACCGTCACGAACAGAGATAGTTATCTTCGCGGTTTTCGGCACATTGTCTATAGTAACGTTTGCCGTAATCTCAGCAATACCGACACCCACCGGAGTTACGCGCCCCTTCGCATCGACCTTTGCAACATCTTCATTCGCCGAGGTATAAGTTACCGCGCCGTCAGGAACGGAAATTTCTTTTCCGTTGTTGTCATATGCATAAACGAAAAGATCTGTTCCTTTGCCTCCGTTCTTTATAACCTGCGTTACCGCACCGAGCGTAAGCGTTGCAAAGCCGTCGGGAACAACATTTACCGGAACGGTTATCGGCTCTGCCGGATTGCCCGCAAACGTTACGGTTGCAGTTACGGTTGTTTCACCCTTTGCCACACCGGTGATGGTTCTTCCGTTTAAGGATGCGATTTCGCTGTTTCCGGATTCATATGTAACCTTGAAGTCATCCGTAGATATCTCGTTTCCGTTTGTGAGATATGCCTTCACGGACAAGATAACCGATTCAAAGACGTGAATATCGTAGCGCGGAACAGTGAACTCAACGCGGGAAAGCGTGTCTTCCGTTACCGTGATATCAATAGTTTCACTTACCGGTTCAACACCGCTGATATTCGCGGTTGCCGTTATTGTTGCAACTCCAGGAGCGACAGCTACGAGCTTTCCGCCTGATATCTTAACGATTCCGTCATCCGAGCTTGCGAGAGTGAAGTTATTGTCCGGGTCTGCTTTATTTCCATGCGCGTTACCGAAGCTGTATTCTCTTCCGCCCGCCATAATAACCTTTGATGTAAGCACCGTGCTCTCGCCTACCGCAAGAGAAGCCTTTTCGGCGAAAAGCTCTATAGACTCTATTCCGCCAAGCCCCTCGACATACGAAAGCGAGAGGTATGCAGGAATCATATAAGCATAGCTCCCCTCAGGGCTTAAGCTCATTGCTCGCATCGTGAAGGTATGCACACCTTCTGTAAGATACACGGTGTTAAGTGATTTGAGCGTATTGTAGTTTCTGTTTGTGGACATATCCGTCCAGAAGCAGAAATCACCCATAAAAGCTCCGTCCATATAAAGGTTTGCACTCTTTGCACCGCGGTAGTACATTGTACCGAGGAAGTCTATCTCATACCATCCGTCATAGTCTACCTTTACATCTATTGCAAGGTCTGCATTTTGCGTCTGTCCGACTTTCGTAATCTGAGCCTGCGTTCCCTGCGTGAAGCAGCGAAGCTTTGAATTTGCCGGTCCGGAGAGGATGTTTGCGCTCTCATCAAAGTTTACTTTCCAGCCGTAATCCTCTATCTTAACATCATACGGATAGCCCGAGCCCGGCTTTCTGAAATCAACAACCTTGCTCTTCGGGGATTTCGGCTCTACCTTTACCGAAAACGGCTCGCTATTTATTGAGCTTCCGCCGCAAGTCACCGTTGCGATAACGTTTACCTTATCCTTTGCTGCAACACCGGTGATAACGCCGGTCTCAGCATTGATTGCGAGATACTCGGCATCCTCCGGATTTTCAAGCGCATAGGAAACGTTGCAAGCTTCCATATATGCTTCTTTTCCGCTTTCGTGCCATGCACGGACGGTGAGAGAAGCTGCAAAGTCTACCTCTACCGTGCTTGCGCCGCGGATTTCAGCAAGGGCAAGCGGGGTTTCATCCACAACTACAATCGGAAGCGTGCCTTTAATTTCCTTTCCTTCTGCTTCTATATACAGATTTATATTGGTCTCACCTGCGCTCTTTGCGGTTATAATTCCGTTCTGCGAAACAGCTGCAACAGCAGCATTTTCGCTTTCATACCAGTAAACTGCGCTCTCACCGGTAAACTCTTCACCGTCGTTGTAGAAAAGCTTATATTCCGATGTTGCGGTTTCCCCGCGGACAAACGCCGTCTTGTCAGCTGTTACCTCTGCACGGGAAAGAACCTTCTCAACTCCGCTGAATGTAACCAAAGCCGATGCCTCGCGCGTTACTCCGTTTATCGTAACCGTTGCGGTTATCTCTGCTTCTCCGTTTGATACAACGGATATAACGCCGTTTGCGTCAACGGTTGCTACGCTTTCATTGTTTGAGGTGTAGCTTACCTCCTCGCTCCCAAGAGCTTTTCCAACCGTTATGAGATTACCGGTGTTTGAGTAAAGCGCAAGTGCGGTTTTAACCGTGTCACCATAGCTTATATCTTTTGTTTCTCCCGTAACGGTAAGCTCTGCACGGTCAAATGCGACCTCGTGAACGGAGACATGTGCAATCGAGATATCTGCACCCTTACATTCCGCTGCCACAAAATCAAGACGTGGCTCTATACCGTAAGTATCGGTATATCCGTAGTTCAAGTAAAGTGAGCCGGTGGTAAACTTTGTCCAGGGTTGGTCACCACTCTTTCCGTCCCACGGCACAGAAGTGACGTTTTTCACTGCTACACCGTTCGTTGTGAGATCGTTGTAGTAATACATACGCGCATTCATTGTCGGGAGCGTATTTGTGTTTTCGCTCTTTATATAGCCGGTCATTTCATAGAGCTTATTTGCATCAGCCTCAACAAGGAAGCGCTGGTCTTTTGAAGTATAATACGGGCGCTGATACCCCTGAAGTCTTACGCGGTTTGTTGATCCCGTCGGCTTTAATGAGAATTTCGGGATATTCGTCTTCTCTCCCGTTATTTCCGAAATAACACCGCTTTGAAGTGTATAATCATAAACGTAAGTAGAAGCGTTTTTTGTTGATCTCCAGAAGGACTGATAATCGTCAGCACCGAGCGATTTATCAGTAAGGAAAACGCTGCGCTCAAATTCACCCTGCTTATATTTTCTTGCATTTAAAAGATTATTACCGATAGCGTTTATCTCAAAATCACTTGAGATACTATTTTCCCCATTGCTTGCCGTTGCGGTAACAGTTGTTCTTCCCGCCGCAACCGGCTTTATAGCTCCGTCCTCTGTGACTGTTGCTATTCCCTCATCCTTGACAGAATACGAAACGGTAATTCCTCGCCCGAGCTTCTTGCCGTCAGCATCCGTAACAGTCGGAGCATATGTGTTTCCTGCAATCAGCATATCCTCATCAATGCCTGCCAGAATTTCCTCCGGAAGCTCCGGAGTAGGTTCCGGCTCCGGGATGTTGCCAAGAACCTTGACCTTAACGGTTGCATTCTTTTCAATCCCGCCGATTGTTGAGGTTGCGGTAACGGTTGTTTCACCCGGACCTACTGCGGTGATTGTGCCGTCATCTGCGACCGTTGCAACGGCTGTATTGTCTGAGGTGTAGGTAGGTTTAATTACACCTCTGCCCGAAGCATTGTAAAGGTAATAATCGTGGAACTCATTTCCTGTATTTGAAAGATGAGTTGCGCTAATTGTGTAGGTTTCTTCAGGATCAAGCTCAACAAGACTATCGGAGAGCTTAAGCTCATCAAAAATAACCTCGTGGATTGACATTCCGGTTAAATATGCAACTCCGCCTGCAGTTGATGAGTTTGCCATATCTAAGCGTGGTGCAAAATACAAAGACTTACCCAAATCATCTACATACAGTCCCAAAGGTGATATATATTGCCAATCTATACCACCGCTTGAAAGGTCTAAAGTAACTGAGGGACTCCTTGATTTTGCTGAACCATCCCAATAATAGCCATAAAAGATAACCTTTGTTGTCGGGAATGCCTTTTCCCCATCGGCATCAACCTTAACCCACGTACTGAGCTCATAGATTTCCCCATCTGCATCATTAACCGTGTAATACTTTTTTAAGTTTGCCTCGGATGATGTTGAGCCGGTTGCATTGAGTCGGTTTGCCGCGCCTGCTTTGTATGTTGCTTTTATACCTGTAACTTTGCTATCCATGCCCGGAAGCATAATATCGTCAATCATCTCAACAGCGCCAAATCCTGAAACAGTCCACTTTGTTGCGGAGCTGTCCGTTGTTGTTCCGACTCCTTCGGTTTTATGATATATACCATTTGCGAAGTGTGAATCGCCAGACTTTGCTTTTTCAATCAAATTCTCACCGACTACCGGGATTTCGATGCTCTGCTTTGTACCATTCACATCTGCGGTAACGGTTGCCTTGCCCATAGCTACACCGGTAACCTTACCGTCATCGGTAACGGTGAGAATACCTTCCGGTGTAGCGGAAAGTTCGGCTCCCGCCGGAACGCCCGTAAGCGCAAGCGTTTCTCCAACGTGGAGAATCTTCTGCGGAAGCACAATTTCAAAGTCTCCCGCAAACACCGGCACTGCCGGAAGCAACGATATCATCAGCGCGATGCTTAAAAGCAGTGATAAAATCCTGTTCAGTTTAGTTTTCATACATTGGTCTCCTTTCTGTTTCCGCCCTTCCGGGCGGGAGATACGCAAAGGGAACTTCTTGTAGTTCCCTTTGAAACCTTCCACGCTTTTGCCGCTCGGCGCGCACCGGATAAATTATTCGCTCATCACAGAGACTTGCGTAAACGGCAAAATTGAAATTTTGCCCACGCCGTCTTTTCTGTGATTTCGCTGTAATTTATTTCCGCTTGGCTTTATAGGCGGCGTTAATACCGGCACGTTGGCGTTTTTAACACTATCTGTAGGGTTCGGCGCTTGCCGACGAACCGCAAGAATTTGCAAGGGAGGA
>JAFQVE010000543.1 GCA_017408185.1 Oscillospiraceae bacterium
ACCTTAAAACAAACGGCTTTGAAAAGCTTGCTGTCCGCTATGCCGGAGCTATTGAGCGCATACGCTATACCGGAAAGGTGATAAACCGTTATCTTGACGGCGAAACGGATGTTATTGAAGCCTTAGAAGAAGAACTCATACACGGAGAGAAGCAGAAATATCTACAGCCCGATCGGGTTATGTATACTTACTGATAACAAGAAAAGAACAACGCACACGCCCAAAAGCGTGTGCGTTGTTCTTTTCGTTTTTATTCAGCGAAGCGCAAAAAGCTCTGCAATTGTATTTGCCGTAATTTCATACGTTCTTCCATCTAGCAGCTTTATTCTCGGGTCAATCATGCGCGGAAGCTGCCCCCTTTCAACAAGCTCAACCCTCAATGTGTACGGTGCAGAAAGCTTGTGCAGAGGAATATCCCTAAACTTTGCAATTGCTTCTTTTGTGCATTCTGCGATTTTTGCATGTGCCTTTTGCTTTGAAAGGAGCATTGCACCGCGCCATGTCATCCCTTTTTTGACCTCACAGGTAACAGCATCAGGAATAAACTCATTCACCTCAGCACAAAGCTTATCGTCACCCGACACCATAATAACCGGCTTTCCCAGCTCGCTCGCAATCAGCGTGTCAAACTCAGCCTCACCGATTTTTTTGCCGTTAAGCCAATAATTTTGAACACTTGCAGAGCTGAATGTATGCTCAAGCACGCCGCCATAAGTTCCTGCCATCGCATGGTATCCCAAAAGAATTATCGCATCGCAATCTTCAAGCCCGGGATATCTCTCTCCAGCCGGCAGATGTCCGCTTATTATATAATCCACATTTTCGGAGATCTTATCATATATAACAGTGTTTGCTCCACCATGACAGTCACGGACATATATTTTTCCAACACCGGCTTCCTTTGCTGCATCTGCACAGACATTTATATCCTCAGTCATCAAAGCTCTGCCTTCGAAGATTCTATCCCCTATCACTTGCTCTTTTGAATATATCCCGCTTATTCCTTCACTGTCTGTCATTATATATAAATTCATAATAAAGCTCCCTTTACTTTACTCTGTCGTATGCATCTTCATAGACTGCCAAAAGCTCGTCAACGGGAAGTTCAAGAAGTTCTGCTTTGAATGCATCCCATTCGCTCATCGGCCTCTGCCCGATTATGAACTTTGTGAGGTTTTCTGTTACGAAGCTGGCTATTGATGTGTTGTAATCTGCCGCAAGAGTTGCCTCCTCGTCTGTAAGCGAAACCCATCTTGCAGGATTATAGTATGCAACGGTATTCTCCAATATCATATCCGTTGTTGCTACCTGCTCGTCCGATGATGCTGCATCTGCAGCGTCAGGATCTATTCTAAAATACGAACCTATTGTCTGGAAGCCATACTGTAAGATAGCAGAGCTTCCTTCTTCTACTATAAACTTCTTTTTACCGTCGACAATCTCATAGGTTTCACCTTCTTTGCCCCACGAAACAATTTCTGTTCCTTCATCAGAATAGAACCAGTTCACATAGCGCATAGCGTTCTCTATCCGACTTTCATCACCGGTATTGAGCACCATCGCTCCTGTCGGGTCTACGTTATATTTATTTACCTTGTTCGTCGCCGTTGGAGTATTTGCTTTCGGAGGAACCATTGCGGTAAGATTAAACCCGGGATTTTTCGTTCTTGCCATAGAATTAAAAAAGTCTATTCTCGTCTGATAGTCAGCCATAATGAAGCCGCGGTCTGTTGTTATAAGCTCCTGCCATTCTGCAGCCTTTATTGTGAAGAGATTTGCAGGTGTAAGCCCTTCGGCTACCATTTTATTATAGAACAAAACTATATCCTTCATTACATCTTCCGTTGCTCCGTAACTCCACTTATCGTTGTTAAAATCGTAATAGAGGGTATGGTAGAAATACTCTTTAAACGACGGTCCGATAAGACACATGTTATCAAAGCCCGTACGCACGCAGAACGGATATGACTCAGGATAAAGCTCCTTCAATTTTTTTGATACCTCATAGACCTCGTCAATAGTCTCCGGCACCTTCAGATTATGCTTATCAAATATATCCTTACGATACAGCCAACATCGAACATTCTTCTGACGCTCCATTCCGTATATCGGTGTGCGGTAAATCTTGCCATCGAGATGCGTTCTGAACTTTTGCATTTCGCGTTCCTCTTCGCTTACAGACTCCCAGAACGCATTATAGTCTGTCATTATCTCCGGATAATCATCAAACGGAACAAATGCGCCCTGCGTGCAATAGCTTGAGAATGAGCTTGGCTGATTATGTATAGCGAGAACATCAGGGAAATTTTCACGGTCTGCCATTATGAGCGGGAACTTTGTTCCGAAATCAGCAATGGGAACTGCTGTTATGTTAACCGTTCCTCCGACTCCCTCTTTAATATACTCCCAAACCTTCCAATTCTCTTCATACGGCCATGACGCATGACTTGTTATCGTCACATTAAGAACTGCATCATCTGCTATTGCTTTTCCTTCCGGGATGTCTCCCGAGCCTGCATTTCCGGAATTCACGCTGTTCCCGCCGCAGGCGCAAAGAGCAAAAAGCATTACTGTTGCGAGTGTCAGAGCGATTAGTTTTTTCATATTGAAGTTACCTCCTATTTTGTGTAATCTAGTATTCGTTTGATAAGCACAGCCACTTCTGCGCGGGTTGTGTAGTCTGCTGGTGCGATAAGACCTGATTTGCCGTTGACGAGACCTGCCGAGATGAGGGCAGTTACTGCTTCTTTTGCATAGTCTGCAACGGTGTCGTAGTCGGGGTATTGCTCTGCCGAGGCTCCCTCCGGGAGGGAGCTGTCGAGCGTAGCGAGACTGAGGGAGCCCGACGCAACGTTATTGCTATCCGTCACATCCGTCATACTCCTTCCGTCACGGACTTCGTCCGCGCCACCTTCCTCCCGGAGGAAGGCTTTTATTGCACGATAGACTATTACCATCATATCCTGACGAGTTATCGTGTTGCGCGGGGCGTACTTATTATCACCGATGCCGTTCACAATACCGGTATTACGTGCTATTGCAAGCTCGGATGCGAAATAGTCACTTGCCGTAACGTCTGCGAAGTTTCCCTCATTGTCGCTTGTGAGGTTGAATGCACGAACAAGAAGCAGCGCGAAGTCTGCACGAGTGATGTTGTTTGCGGGGCTAAACGTATTTGCGGTCGTGCCCTTTATTATTCCATCTGCTGCAAGTTCGTTTATCGCATCCGCCGCCCAGGCGTGGTTGGTAAGGTCGGTGAATTGCGGTTTTTCCACCTCATCCGCCTCGCCTGTGCTCGGCACCATCTCCTCAAGGAGAAGGCTTTCATCGTCGTTGGTTTTGTCGGTATCAGCTGTATCCTCTGGCTCATTGGTCGGTGCGGCTCCGCCGCCACCGCCGCCGGCAGATCCCGTACCTTCACTTGAAGTTCCGGAATTTTCGGTCGACGGTTTTGACGTTGTTGATCCGTAAACGGTGACTGTAAAGTGAACCGCAGTTTCAAGCGTTCCGTCGCTTGCGATAAGCGCAACGTGATTCTCTCCAACCTGAGAGCTGTCGGGCTTCCAGGTTATCGTCTGAGTTTCCGCATTGACCGACATTCCGCGCGGGAGAGTTGAGCTGTTAAACGAAAGAGTCTTCCCCATCGGGCTTGTTGCACTAAACGGAATTGTGATCGAGCTTCCCGCTGATACGGTCACCTCATCAATCGGAGCGACAACGGGAGAATAGTCCACCACCTCAGAAAGCGGAATGCGCAGGCTCTGCCCCTTTGCGATGTTATAAACATATCCCGCATCCGGATCATAGGCATCAACAAAGCTTCGGATAAGCGTGGTATTCCCGAGAGAAAGCTTTATGTTATCACCATCGGGCTCCGCATCAAGAATTTCATAAATCGAATTCTTTACACCGTCATTTTCAATATACACATACTTACCCTTGATAAGGTCAGTATCAACCACTTCACCGGCAGCCGGAGTGTAAGTAATGAAGTTATCAAACACATAATCCGTGGTAAAGCTTTCTACCGTTCCGGTATATGCCCCCGGCACTGTGTCCTCTATCGGAGTTCCGGAAAGCTCAAGAATGTCACCGTCGTTTAAGTAGCGATAGGCTACATTTCCGTTCTCAAGTGTCAGCACTCCGGCAAAGCCGCGGAAGGAGATTTGCGTGTCACCGTCAGTTACCGTGTAGAGCGCATCAGTGTTCGTCGAATACATTACATAATCAACTCTGCCGCTTACGTGCTCAACCTTTATCGCAGAGAAGGAATCGTAAAGACCCGGTCGGGATGCATTATCTCTTTCCATCGGAAGCTTTTCGATGTTCTCAATGTACTTTTCACCTTCAATATACGGCTCAAGCACTGTGGTAAACGTTGTATCAAGTTCTTTACCTTTATTGCGAACAAGCACATACTCGAGCTCGCCTATCTGCTTGTTATCAGACCTCTGCGGCGGAAGTCCCGTTACAAAGGAGACCTCATCCATAGGCTCATCACTTACCATAGTCATTCTGAGACGGATATCCTGCTTCTTCGAGAGGATGCTTCTCCAGTCCTTCACCTTAAACTCAACGGAGAAATCCTTTTCGGGAGAGTTGTAGGTGCGGACATTTTTAAGCCAGGTGTAACCAAGCGGATATACGTTTTTCGGCTCGTTGCCTCCGGGATCCGGACCATATGCCACATCCGGTCCTGCATATGTTCCAATAAGCTCGCCGTCCTCATTTGTATATGTTGGATAGGACGATACATTCCCAAGCCCGTCTATTGCAGTAAGCTCATCCGACTGACTGTGGAAGGAGTAAAGGTGATCCTCACCGCCGTTTACGTGGAAGAAGTCAACACCGTAGGAAACACTGTCGTCTACGTCCACCATAATTACCGAGCGACGGTATTCATTCACATCAGGGTAGGCATTGGAATCCGCGTCCATAACCCTGACCTTACCCTCGCTGTCAAAATGATAGGGCGTTCCCTTGCAAGCACGTACCTGATTTGCCTCATCAACAACAACTGTGTTGTGTGAAAGAGGTACCTGAACCCACTGATAACGGTTAGGCTGATTACCTGTCTGCTCGGGATAGCCAAGGTCGGGTGCTAAA
>JAFQVE010000544.1 GCA_017408185.1 Oscillospiraceae bacterium
ATGTTAGAGCGTTAACAAAAATATTTTTTAGGAGGAAACAATAATGAAAAAAGCACTTTCCCTTATCCTTGCGATTATCATGGTCGTGGCTATGATACCTGCAGGGGCAATGGCGGCTGACGCAACCGCAGAGTCGTATACTTATAATTTCAAAACGGGTTTGCACACATCATCCGGACATATTGGTGCATGCTTGGAGTGGAAAAGCACTGACCCCTACGAGGGTGAATGGACATTTGCAAGATATTATCTTAATGCAAGTGGGTCAATCGGAACAAATTACGCAAAGAATAAGCAAGAAGAGTGGAATGATTTTTTCACTGTAAGACCTAAGTTTGAAATTGCCGAAAGAACTCCGGTATATTCTCCCGGAGTTGCATTTTATCGCCCACTGTTTGGTATGTATCTGACTGTTGAAATCAATGTTGAAGAGTCAGGCACGTACTTCCCGTCACTTTCTCTTATAACTAAAGAAAATTCTCCTAAGTTTGAGATTTATCTTACGGAATCAGACGGTACAGTTGATGAGTTGGGTAACGCTCCGTATATCAACTGGGTTAACGCTCTTGATTCATCTGACAGGCTTGGTGCAATTGACGGCTATGGCACAGGTGATGTTGTTACAGAAGTGTTTGTGGATCGTAAGCTTGAAAAGGGTAAATATTACCTTGTTTTTATTGCTAACGGAAAAAACGAAAACTGCGAATTTTCCTATGAACAGGAAACTAACTCGACTACAGGGGTAACAACAGAATTTTATCGCGGAGATCTTTGCTTGAAGAGTTTTTCTCTTACAAATGCCGCTGCACAGCCGACAAAGTATAGCTACAATATAACATCTTCTGCACTTGCAGATCCAACTACTGCTTCTTCTTATAATTTGGAAGATAATGGTGCGTGGAATGTGGGTGGAATGAAAACGTTAGCATATACCGCACTTGCGGACGGGGAAGAAAAGTATAGAGTTTATGGGTACGGATATGCTCTTGATGGTTCTTTGTCTGATACAGGTCTGAGCTTGGCTCTTTATACTGACAGATATGTGGAACATGCTTCAAATGGTTACTTTGAGTTGGTAGATGGGGTTTATGTACCAAAAGCGGATTATGCAACCTATGCTTACTCTGGCGGTTCCTATCTCCAAATGCAGATAAATGTTCCGGCCGCAGGGGAATATAAGCTATCGCTTTTGAATCAAGATAATGATGCCACTTATGGCATGCTGACTAATGTGTATTTTTCACCCCTCACATCTTCTACACTTACACTAAATGATATCATTGAGGATTCGAATGATTTGTATAAGCTGGATAACCGGCATGATTGCCGAGAAGTTCATCTTGGTACGGCAGAAAGTGCGGCAGAATATATCGGAACCATTAACGTTCCGGCACCAGGTGATTATTATTTGATTTTCTCTCCTGATGGCGAGTGCTTTACAGAAAATAATAATACTTTTGATAAAACTGCTTCCAATAGTCCTTCACGTAAACATCAGCGCTTTTATCTCTCTGGTATTAAGCTTGAAGCCACAACCAACCCTGTAGACGAGATAAAGAATGCAGTTGCCGCTGACCAAACCGCATTCAACGAAATCAAGGCAACAAAGACAAACGAAATAGCAACGGCAAAGAACGAGGGTCTTTCCGAAACAGCTTTTGTAAATGTCTTAAATACCTCAATCGACGGAAGCTTTTCAGAGCTTGGGGGTAAGATTGTTGCAACACGAGGTGAGGATGTAACCGTTAAGGCTGACACGGTCGAGGGCTATGACTTCCTCTACTGGAGACAGGGCTTGGGTGCAGATGCAAAGGTTATTGCAAGCAGCACTGAGTGCACCGTCAAGGCGGCACCGGGTACATGGCTTACAGCTGTTTACAAACCGACCACATTAACAGGTGTTTCTGTTCTGTTCTACAATGCAGACGGTGAGATTATAGACAGTGACCTTGTTGCAAATGGTGAGACAATAACTCTTCCGTCGGCACCCACTGCACCTAAGGGCTGCGGCAAGTTCCTCGGCTGGGCACTCAACACACCGGACAACATTGTAGAAGAAGAAGCAACTGCAAGCGGCAAGTCCATGGTATTTGTTGCACAGTTTGAAGCTTCAACAGCAAAGAACATCGAGGTTACCGTTAACGGCGGAGCAACAGGCGGCGGAAGCTATGCTTACGGCGAGACAGTTACAGTCACGGCAACAGAGCGTGAGGGTGGTAGCGGCTCTAACGTATTTGTCTACTGGAAGAAGGG
>JAFQVE010000545.1 GCA_017408185.1 Oscillospiraceae bacterium
CTCGGCGCTGTTTATGTTTTCAATTCGCTTGCGATATTCTTCTATTGAAAGCTTTTTCATCATTCTTTCCCCCGAAAATTAAAGTGATTCGCGAATCTGCTTTGCAATACCTTCATCATCCATACCGTATTGAGAACGAATCCACTCCTGATGTCCGATAAGGGCAACATTTACATCGGGAAGTGCAATTCTCTTGAACTTTTTCGGAGCTACACCGGAATCACAGATAACCTCAGCAACTGCGCTTCCGAGACCGCCGCAGAGGTTATGTTCCTCAATTGTGATGATTCCACCGGTGTTCTTTGCAGCATCGATTATTGCATCACGATCGATCGGCTTAATTGTGTGCATACTTACTATTCTGCAAGAGATGCCTTCCTTTGCAAGAATATCAGCAGCTTTAACAACGTTAAGACCTACAGGACCTGCAAACATAAGAGTTACGTCACTGCCCTCCCGAACCGTGATGGCACGGCCTAGCTTGAAGTCGACAGGACCTGAGTGAATATCCTTTTCACCCTTATATCCGCAGCGATAGTAAAGCGGACCGTCATACTCAATCATCGCGCGCGTTGCAGCTTCTGCTTCAAAATTATCGCACGGAACAACAACCACCATATTGGGGAGTGCGCGCATAATAGCTATATCCTCTGTGGAGTGATGTGACATTCCGAGCGGACCGTATGAAACGCCACCGCCGATAATAACAATCTTTACATTTGCATTGTGGTAGCAAACGTCATTTCTTACCTGCTCAAGGCAACGGAGTGTCGGAAAGTTTGCAATCGAATATGTAACCGCAATGTTTCCTTCCATTGCAATACCGCAGGCAACACCTGTCATATTCTGCTCTGCAACACCTACATTGTAGTATCTTTCCGGGAACGTATCCCGAAACGGTTCAATCTCGCCGTAACCGATATCGGCAAGCACCATATGAATGCGCGGATCGTTCTTTGCTATTTCGAGTAATGTTTTATTAAATGTGCCTCTCATATTATTTTGCCTCCTTAATCGCTTCAATTACAGCTTCGATTTCTTCATCCGGTATGAATTTATAATGCGACTTTACTGTATTTTCAAGCGCAGGAATACCTTTGCATTTTGTCGTGTGAGCGATTATCGCGCTCGGCCTGTTTTCATTAAGCGGAAGATTTGACAAAGCATCATATATTTCTTCACAGTTGTGACCGTCAATCTCGCGTACAGCAAATCCGAAAAGTTCAAGCTTATCCTTCAGTGAGCGAAGATCAATAACATCCTCAGAATGTCCGAGAGCCTGAACGCGGTTATAGTCAACAATCATAGTAAGATTTGAAAGCTTTTCCTGGGCGGCAAACATAATTGCTTCCCAAGTTGAACCTTCATTCATATCGCCGTCACTTGTCATACAGAAAACACGACGCGGTGATTTTGCGTAACGTGCAGCAATTGCCATACCAACTGCAACAGGAAGTCCGTGACCGAGAGATCCGGTTGAAAACTCAACCCCCGGAACCTTATGGCTGATGTGTCCCATAAGCTTGCCGTCGTCGCAGTAGTAACGGGAAAGCCACTCACGCGGAATGAATCCCTTTTGTGCAAGTGCAGAGTATACCGCTGCGCCTGCATGTCCTTTGCTGAGCACAAAACGGTCGCGCTCCGGCATATCAGGGTTCTTCGGGTCCACATTGAGGATTTTCTCATAAAGCACGGCGATAAGCTCTGCCATTGAAAGCATACTACCGACATGACCGCTACGTCCGCTGTTTGTCATGCGCACGCAGTCGTTTCTGATTTGTTTTGCAATCTGTCTGCAATTTTCCATTTCTACCTTCTCCTTAACTTAAACTTCTTTGTTCACGTTTCCGTTTATCGTTATTCCACCGTCACAG
>JAFQVE010000064.1 GCA_017408185.1 Oscillospiraceae bacterium
GACGAGAGATAAAAATCTTTTCATATTCTTCCTCCTTGTGTTATGTAGCTCTTATCTTCAGCCTTCCCCTTGAGGGGAAGGTGGGTTTTGCATCGCAAAACTCGGATGAGGTGTACGAGCACCAATAGCCCTTTTTATTCATTGAGCGGGACGCGGGAAAAATCCCTTGCGTCCCGCTCCGTTATGTTTTATTAATCTGCGTAAATCACGCGGTATGTGCCGTTGTCGTTGTAGATGAGGTATCCGCGGGCGTTTGCCGATGTTCCGTCATTGCCCGTTGCGGTAAACTGACCGCTGATGCCTTTTCCCGTCTTCTTCGATGCCGCCTTACCGTTACCGAAGCTTCCGAGTGTCGGCTTACCTGCATCCGCCTCTTTGCCGAAGAGAATGCCGACCTCAACGATTTCTGCAGCGTTAGCATCGTAGGAAATCATCTTTGCGCCGCCTGTTGCAGTATCAAGCGAGATAATCGGTGCTCCGCTATTCTGCCCTGCTTCGAAAGTTATGCTTGCTGCACCGAAAACGTAATGGTTATATGCGTTTCCGTAGGCAACCGGCTTGTTGTTCACATACCATGTTCCGCCCTCATTTGCAGAAAGCTCAAGCTTTGTATCGTAAGGGTAGCTGCCATTCTCCGCTCCGGTGATGCCATTGCCGATTGTTACAACATACGTTGTAGTGGCAACACTAAACTTTGCCATAACGCGGGTAAGCTTATCAAATGTGGTTGTGTCGACAAGCGGATTTTTGCCGTCTGTTGTCCAGAATGCAAAGTTATATCCTGTAACTGTCGGATTATCCTTCTCTTCCGGCTTCAACTGACTAAAGTCTTTACCAGTTGCATCTTCGCTCTTTATAAACTGACCATTGAAATTGTAGAACTCTACGCTCGGTGCTGTAGATGTTTCCGACTTTGCTTCATAAATCGCCGTAATAGCGGTGTTACTGAGAAGCGGGAAAGAATAAGTTGTGTCGCTTGAAACGAAAACGCCGTCTGCTGCGCTGCCGCGTTTCCATCCGCGGAACACGTAACCGTCAATACCTGTTGCGTTAAGGGTTATCTTTGTTCCGGGAACGATATCGCTGTTGGAAGTTCCGATTTCATATTCAATTTCCGGAATCGTTACCGTAATACCACCATCGACATTGGAATTTGCATAGAATGTAACACCATCTACGGTTGCTTCTCCTGTTGCCGCTTTATCCACAACCGTGATTGTACGCTTTGCAGTTACGCCACCGACAGTTGTTGTGATATCTGCAGTACCTGCTCCGACTGCTATGATTTCTGTACCGGAAACGGTTGCAACAGATGTATCAGAGCTTGTGTATGTACCTGAAGGTGTTTTGCTTTCATCAACAGAACCGTTGGAGAGGTATGCTGCTGCACTTACCGTTGCGGTGTCACCCACTGTGAGGTTTGCAGTTGCAATTCCCGATTTTATGACCTTTACTGCTCCTCCCATATCAACGGTGCCTTCGCCTGCTTCGGTGATAAGTTCAAAGGTATCAATTGAGATATACTGATCGCCCGAAATATCATTTACCGGTACATTGAATCTTATTTCATGCGTTCCGGCCGTGAGCATAAGGTTTTCTGCGATTGTCGCATTCTCTTCCCACGTAGTGCCGTTTGCACTCATATTTGATGTGCCATCCGAGCAGTCATAGGTAGCAACTGTGGTCTCTGCATTGTCGATATAGACCTCGGCAAGAGTTCCATCCTTTGCCTTTTGGTAATCTGTTTTCAGGGAATATGTATCTCCCACGGGAACATTGATTTCAAAGCTCATACTGTTCCCTTCCTTGAGCTTTATGAAATGATGTGTCGATGTCGCAGTACTTGCATAATCGTAAGATTGCGGATTGTTGAGAATTCTGAAGAAACCGTTTGTCATATTGTAGTCAATCGTTCTAGGGAGGCGTGTGTACTTTTCCGTAACGTGAAGTCCATTGTTGTAAAGAGTGTTTTCAATATCATATTTTATCATAATTCCCGACGGCTCGGGCGCTTTGACCTCATATCCGCTGAGGGTGAATGTTCCAAGCGGTGCGCGCGGACTGCTAACACCTGTCTGACCCGCACCCTGGAATGTAATAACATATCTCCCTGCCGCAAGTGTCTTATTCTCAAATACTGTCACGAGCTCCCAGTCGCCACTGGATGTAATGTCAGAGTATGAGCTTGTTGAATCGTAGCAGTTGATTGTTCCCTCTATTTCTCCGAGATTGGCAATTTCAAATGTATCCTGAGCATAGTATGTTGCGGCATCAGTCATATAAACATTTAACGGCTGTCCCCGAGTGTTTTTTTGAGACACTGTTGTTAATGAATACACTCCGTTCTTTGGTACTGTAATTTCAAAGCATATATATCTACCGCCAAAAATTCTAAGGTGAAGATTCGGTACTATTCCCGCCACCTTGATTGTATTTCCGGATGCAGCTGCCTCGGTTGCATAGACTCCGTCCTTAACGGTAGTGTCTGTTGTGAGCGATGACCTGACATATTTGAATATACCATTAGAATCAGTGTTAAGCTGCGAAAGCGAAACTGTTGAGCCATAGTCTTTCAACAAATTTCCGAGATCACACACAATTGAGATTTGTTCCCCCTCTCCTTCTGTTTCCACTGCAAATGCGCTTGGGATAAATGTTGCAATCATCGTGACTGCAAGGAAAATTGCAAGTAATTTCTTCATAATTGATTTCCTCCCAAATTTATACATTTTTATATTCGCGCCCTCTGTACTCAGAACGGGCATATC
>JAFQVE010000546.1 GCA_017408185.1 Oscillospiraceae bacterium
ATACTATCTCATTTTCGCAACTCCCAACGGCACATTGGAAAAGAACAAAACAGTAATAAGAGATAATGATGCAATCAGCACGGAAAGCTACGGTTATCAGTCCTTTAACCTTTCAAAGATAACCGTAGGTGCACATGTGACAAGACTTGCTACAGAAGCGGAAATTTCAAGCGATCAGCTTGAAGTTGGTGAGACTGCAACAATTACCGCAACATCGAAAACCGATGATGGCTCGGAGCTTCCGGGGGAGGTAACATATACATATACACCGGAGGATGCCTCTGTTGCAAGTGTTGATGCAACCGGTAAGGTTACGGCACTCAAGGCAGGCAGCACAAAAATAACAGTAACCGCAACCTGCGGCGATATGACTGCAACTGATGACGTTTTGGTGACGGTAATCGAGAAATTTCCCGACACAGTAAGTCTTACTTACGATTTCAACGAGCTTGACGGTGAAACGTCAAATAATGTTGTAATCTCCGGCACAAACGCAGGTTATTCAAATACTCGCGGTACATGGGCATATGCAGGTATAAACGGTGTTGAGATTAAAACACAGTCTGCATACGGTATAAATATCGGAACAACATCCGCACTTCCATACGCTGCAATAAAGGTAAATATCCCTTATCCGGGAAAATACTCTGCAAAGCTTATACATCATATGAATCAGAAGTCGGGAGGCTATGGTGATGTGCTTCTCGTTCCTTCAAATGCAGATACATCAAGCATTTCGGCAATTAAATCAAACCCCGATACAATATCTCTTTTTGAAAATGTAAGCTACTTCAATGCAGGAACAAATCTTTTTGATGTGGAAACAGATCCTGAGAATATCTTTGTTCCGAAAGCCGGGGAATATTTCCTTGTTTTCCATGCAAAAGGAACAGAGAATAACGTAACCTGGGGTGCATATCCTCATAAGCTTCTTCTCGAAGGAGCAAAGGCAGACGAAACTGCTGTTATGTACCTTGAAGCCAAGATTTCAAAGAAAATCCTTGAAAAAGGCGACAGCGCAGATATAACTGTTTCCGGATGGATGACAGACGGCACTCCGCTTTCTGATTCGGTTGTATATACATACACACCTGCAGATCCTTCTGTTATAAGTGTTGATGCAAACGGAAAGATAACAGCTCTTGAAGATGGCAGAACGTCTGTTAAGATATCTGCAAGCTGCGGAGAACTTACTGTATCGGAAACTGTTTCGGTGATAGTTGATTCCACTGAAAAAACGGGATATAAAGTTGTATATAACATTGCAGATGTGTCAAAGGCAAACACAGGTTTAAAGCCTGCCTTTGCAACGCTCACGCGTGACAGTAACGATGGTTTCTGGGGATATATAGGAAATTCCCAGGATCAGGCAACTCCCAACTGGGCATTTGCATATAACAATACCGGAATAAGCTTTGCGCAGAACAGATGGGTGGCATTTGAAATAAATGTACCCGTTGAAGGTACATATTCACTTTATATAGAACACGGTATGCACAGCGGGGGCTGTGATGTCGGCGTCTATGTATCCGACGGAGACAAGACCGATTCGCCGATTGGCGACAGCTATCTTGTTGGAAGCTTCAGTACTCTTGATCCGGCAGGTGACGGATTCAAGACATTTAACGAGGAGCCTTCCTTTGTTGCGAATGTGACATTGAAAAAGGGAATCAACAGAATAGCCTTCCGTTCTCCGAGAAGCTCCGAAAATGCAATAGGTGTTGCAGGTAATATCATCCTCGATGGCGGAGAAAAGACAACTCTTATGCATATAGCGATGGATATTTCTTCTGCAGGAAAGATTACACTTTCCGGTAAGATGAGTGACGGCAGTGTTGCTGATTTGTCGGAAGCTGTAATCAAGTATACAAGCTCAGATTCTTCTGTTGCCGAAGCACCTGAAAGTGGAAGCGCAATGCTTCTTAAAGGTCTCGGAACAACAACGGTAACTGCAGAAGTAGAACTTGATGGCGTGAAGTGTACTGCAGAAAAGGAATACACGGTAACAAAGCTTCCTCTTGCTTTCTCCGGCGTTGATACTTCATATAATTTCTATGAAAGAAACGGAAGCTGGGATCCGATAGGAAAACCTGTTGAAGGATTCCCGATAACTGACAGAAGTGAAGATATCCGCGGCATTACCTATGAATATACCGGCATTGAAGGAACAGGCAACTGGCAGTATAACACAACAGGACCGGATTGGATTCCTGCAAAGTATGCAGTGTTTATGTATGCAGGTAATGTTTTAACTCCGACCCATTATCTCCGTCTGCAGATGCCGAAGAATGGCGATTGGCTTGCTTTTGATATAAAAGTACCGGCTGCCGGAAGATATGTTGCAGAATTCCTTTATTCTGCATATTACCGTGCCGCTTCGATAAGTGACATTCATATTCTTAAAAAGAATGATTCAACTGACACTAAAGAAGAAATAGATGCACGCCTTTCTGAGGATAACCGCATTGCGACTATAGACTATATGGACGCAGCGGCAACTGCAAACTATATCGCAAAGACTGTTGAACTCGGTGATCTCGAATTTGAAGAAGCGGGAGAATATATTCTCGTATTCAAACGTAACGACGGTGGTCGCGGCGGATATATAAATCCGAAGAAAATAACTCTGTATGGCGTAAACGGAATGCGCTATGCAAACATTGAGGTCGGAAAAACCGAACTCAATTATAATGAAAGCACAACCGTAAATGTCACAGCAACACGCCTTGACGGCTCTGTTGTAACTCCTGATTCCTATGAGATGACGATTGAGTCCTCCGATCCGTCAATTGTCAGTGTGTCGGGCGATGGTGTTATTACAGCAAAGGGTGACGGTGTTGCAACAGTAACTGTGCGAATAGTTGACAACACAGGAAAGAGCGCAGCATCGACTGTTGAGATTCGTGCAAACGACAATACCGGTGTAAAGTCAAGCGAGTTTTTGGCAAAGCCCGAAATATATGTCGAGCAGGAAACAAAAACAGAGTGGAAGGTCACAATGAACAGCGGAAACGTGATAACAGTACCTTCTGATGCAATTACCTATACCTACAGCACAGATGGTATCGTGTCAATCGACGAGACCGGTGAAATGTCGGGACTTTCAGAGGGAACTGCAGTTGTGACAGCAAAGACAGAATTCAAGGGCGAGAAGCTTGAAGCTTCGGCAACAATCAATGTTATCGTTGATGACAGAAAGAGCGAGCCGACATACTATACCTATGAAATGCGCGATGTAGTGCGTGAAAATATTGAAAAGTATGAATGGGCAAAAGCACTTGAAAAATCAGAGAAGGCATATGCTGATAAATACCTTGAGCAGTATGAGTATATGTATTACTCAATGCCGGGGCAGGGAATTCCCATAACAATCCGACCGGGACTCAAGGATGAGCCTGATTATAAGCTTTGCCGTTACTGCGGAGTTGACGTTATTGCAGAATACGGCAACGGTACCACAGGTGGATGGGAAGTCAATATTATAACAAGACCATGGAAGCTTCAATGTCCGGCGTGTAAGAGACTTTTCCCATCAAATAACTTTGCAAGTCTTTATGAAATAGGTCGTGATCAGGCAGGTTACTATGATGTAGAACGTGCTCACGCCGAGAACGAAAGACTTAAACAAGAGTCGGGTGGAAAAACGGACTATCTGAGAAACGACCTCTATCCCGAGATTACAAAATCAAACCGTGACCCTCTCCGCAAGGATGAAAACGGAGAATATTATGTCGTTGATGGTGCAACCTGGGGTGTTGATGACGGCTTTGGTTACAGACCGGGAAGATCCTATAAAATTTCCGATACGGTAAGTATTGAAGAGCATCATATGTACATCGGCACATACCTCTGGACATATTTCCGCGAAGTCAATTCCGCACTTCTCAGATTCTCCCGTGCGTATGTTATGACGGGTGATATCAAAT
>JAFQVE010000547.1 GCA_017408185.1 Oscillospiraceae bacterium
ATTTTCGGTAATAACGTGATGGCAGAATTTATCGGATTTACAAATGTCGTTGAAAAGGGTATAATTTTAGATACACAGGAAATTGCAATGACAACCGACAAAACACAGTTTACCGTTGAAAATAACGTTGACGCAAAAACAGCAAAGGGCTATGTAATTGTAAAGGACGGCAGCTCCTTCAAGAAATATATCGACGGTGAAATAAGCCTTACATCAAATCAGGAATAATTTACCTATAGCGGAGAGTGCCCCTCTCCGCTATAATAGACAGAGGCGAAAGGAGTAGTAACCTATGAAAAGATTATTATCATTGCTTTTGACGCTTTCAATGCTCGTAAGCCTTGTTCCCGTTTCTTTTGCGGCAGATGGGGATATTATAAAGTTTTCCTTCGTAAGTACGGCGATTGACGGGACCGGCAGTGTAGTGGTAACAAAGGCAACCTATGAGAACACCAAAGCTAACGGCTCGGCACCGTGGGCGTATGTCAATCTTGTGCAGCCGAATAACAACACGGCGTATGCCACGGACTTACACTATAACTGGTACAATGCGGCACCGTTCAAGGCTCCCGAGCACGGTGATCGCGGAATTGTGCTGAAAATAAAGGTCGAGACGGGCGGCGATTATTCAGTCGTGCTCAATCATTTAGCTACCGTTAAAGGTGTAAATGCAAAGGTGTTTCTCATTCCCGTTTCGGAGGGAAGCGACTTTTCAATTACGGGAACGGGTGCAGAAACGCTTAAGACTAATATAAAGAATATACCCGAAAAATATTATATCGGATATGCTGACGGATATTCGGCAACGCAGGTTGTAAGAAATACTTCCCTTAAATATATGCACATAGATGTGGGTGAGTATTATCTCGTTGTATCACCTCATGGTGTAAGCGACAAATACAACCCGGACAATGCGAAGGTCGGCTCAAGCTATCTCTTTGAGTGCTACATCCAATCGCTTGTGCTTGACCCGGAATACAAGCCTACGGTTGAAGTTTCGGCAGGCTGCGGAGCAATAAACTTAGGTGACAGCGTGAAAGCAGATATAAGTGTAACCTACGGTGGGGTGGAGACAAGCGACGTTCCGGATATTGTATCGCACAACCCCGAGGTCGCAGAGCTTGATGAAAGCGGAATAATCACAGCGAAAAGTGTCGGTGTTGCAAGCTTTACCATAACGGTTGGTCAGGCAGTGAAGAGCTTTTCGGTTGCGGTTGTAGATCCGGATAAAAAAGTATACGAATATGTAATGGGTGGTGGGGCGCTCAACAATCTTCCGGATACAGTAAAAAACGGAGATCCCGTAGAACAATATCCAAAAGAGCTTTATAATGTAAACCCCGAATATTCAATGCCGTGGAAGCTTGGGGTTATGAAGAGACAAAACAATTACCGCCTTTACTATGACACAAGCAATTTCGGGAGTGCACAGTCCTCTGTTACAGCTGATAATATCGGCAACGCATTTTTCTCCTATTCAGTATATATCCCCAAAGGCGGACTTTACGGTCTTGAAATTGATAAATGGGCGATGACAGATGGCGGCAAGGCAAAAATATATCTTGCGCCGTATGCACCGGTATCAACATCTGCGGTGATTCCATCAGAAAACGGTCCTGTAACAGACGCTCATTTTGTTGGCGAGCTTGATTTTTCCGGTAGCAAGAATAACGTTGTAACAACCGAGCCGGTAGGTGTTATTACTGTTCCTGCGGCAGGAGAGTATCTTTTTGTTATTGTTCCGTCTGATGCAAAGGGAAACCGCGCACCGAGATACAATTACAAGGGATTCAGGCTTGATAGCGAGAATGCGCTGCGCACGCTTGAGCTTGACGGATATAAGACTGAACTGAATTATCTCGAAGAGTCAAAAATAAACGTCACGGCAAAGCGTCTTGACGGGTATGTATTTACAGAAAACGAGATCAAGGTCACATTCGCTTCATCGAACGAAAAAGCAGTTTTTGTAAATGACAAGGGTGAGCTGCGGGCAATAGGAGACGGAACATCTGTCATCACCGTCAGCGCGACGGATGGCGTTAAAACGATAAAGAAAGAGATTGAGATAACAGCGACGGATAATACAGATACCACAGGATATGAGATAGATGTAGACGACAGTCTGTATGTACGCGAAAAGGCGATAATTGAGCTTTATGTGCTGAAAGAAAGCGGGAATAAAATCCCTGTTCCGTTTGAGAATATTACATACACCGGAACCGACGGTATTGTTGAAATATCCGACGGAATGATTTCTGCGCTCTCGGAAGGAGAGATAACGCTCTCTGCAAGTGCCTTTTTCCGCGGCGAAGCGGTGAGCGCAGAAAAGAAGATTGAGGTTATTCTTCACGACGGAAAAACAGAACCTACGCTGTATACATATGAGAAAAGGCAAAACGCCGCAGAGAACGTTAAGAAATACGACTGGGCAGAAACCGAAATGAAAAAATACACCATGGCGGCAGACAAAATAGTTGACAATCTTGATGTTTATTATAACAATATCGCCGGCGAAGGTGTTCCGCGCGGACGTCAGGTTGGTGCACCGAACGATCCGGATTATAACCGTTGTCGGTATTGTGGCGTGAACAATATCGAAAAGCACGGCGGTACCGGATGGGATAAGGATTATGTAAATCGTCTGTGGAAGGTACAGTGCCCGGATTGTAAACGTCTTTTCCCGTCCAACGATTTTGAAAGCTTTTATGAGCTTGGACGGGATAAGCAAGGATATTTCGATGTAAACCGCGCACGTCAGGCGCACCACGAAAAGTTTGTTTGTGAATATGTAAAGAACGGAGAGGAATGTGTATGTATAGCGCCTGCCGGAGAATATACCGATGAATGGTATGAGTTTTACGGCTACGGTCTTGCGGGAGGATATCTCTATAATGATTTGTATTCCGAGCTTCGTGATCCGAAAAAACCTGAAACCTGCAATAAAGACCCGTATCGCAAGGACGAAGACGGTAATTATTATGAGGTTGACGGAACGCGCTGGGGCGTAGATGACGGCTTTGGATATGTTCCCGGACGTACATATACTGTAGGAGAAAGTAAGGTTGAAGAACGCCACGGATATATTGCAATGTATCATTCTGATATGTGGTCGGGAATATATACATATATTCGCAACCTTTCGCTTGCATATGTATATTCCGGTGATATAAAATACGGAAGAGCCGGAGCAATTCTCCTTGACCGTCTTGCTGATGTATGGCCGACATTTACACTTAAGCAGTATGAAAAGCTGTTCTTCAACACCCACGGAGGAAGCGGCTACGGCGCAGTTCAGGGAAGAATAAACGACTGTGATATTGCACGTTATCTGGCGCTTGGAACGGATGCGTTCTATCCCGCGCTTACGGACGATGCGGTAATACGTTACTTATCCGAAAAGGCTGAGATATTCGGGCTTGAAAATGAAAAAAAGAGTTCTCAGGATATCTGGGAAAACTGGGAAGAGCGGTTGTTAAAAACCATCTTTGAGATGGAGAAGGATGGCAGAATTCACGGCAACTTCGGTCAGAAGCAATATGCTCTTGCCGCAGCTGCGGTCTCCCTTGACAGAGAACCCGAGACATCGGAGATGCTTGACTGGATTTATAAGTCCGGAAGTATAAGCAATGCGGGTGCAGAAGGAGGAAACCTTGCATCCCAGCTTATCGACGAGATAGATCGTGATGGTTTTGGTAACGAGGCGGCACCGAACTATAACTTTACGTGGATAACAAATATGATGGGTATGGCAGATGCCATGGCAATGTATAAGGGCGAGAAGGATTACAGTCCATACAGTCACCCGAAATTTGCTAAGATGTATGATGCGGTAACGCGCGTTGTTCTTACGGAATCTCACCATGCGCAGATAGGTGACTCGGGCGGTGTTGCGTCGCTTGACTATAAAGCAACAGATGACGTGATGCTCACAGGGTTGTTGAATCTGGTGAACACACCATACGCCAAGCCGATTGCGCAGTATCTCTATATAAAAAACGGATACAGTGCTGATGGACTTCACTACGGGATAATGGACAAAGATCCCGAAAGCGCCGAGCAGGATATTCTCGAGCTTATTGATGAAACTCCAAAAACAAAGAGTGAGATGCTTACGGGATATGGATTTGCAATTCTGCGTGACGGTCAGAACCACAAGTCCGCGAATGAACAGACCGCAAACAATAATCTCCGCGATTTCTGGATTTCCTTCGGAAGAACAGATGCCGCACATTCTCATAACGACGCACTTAATCTCGGTATGGAAGCGTATGGATTAAACTTAGCACCCGATCTCGGATATCCTGAGAATACGGGTATGGACCCTCAGAGAATGCAGTGGATAAACCAAAGCCTTTCTCATAATACGGTTACGGTGGACGAGTCGGGGCAGGAGGATGTGCTCCACGGCTTCCCGCTTCATTACGATATAACCGATGAAGTCAAGGTTATGGATATTGATGCCCAAAAGGCAAATCCGCAAACAGAGAACTTCAGAAGAACCGTTGTTATGGTCAATGTTGATGACGATGTTTCTTACGGTGTTGATTTCTTCCGTGTGACGGGCGGAAATGTACATACTTACAGTTTCCACAGCCAGGCGGAGAATGCATATGCAGTTGAAGGGCTTGCAATGGTGCAGGATGAGATTGTACAAGACGAAAACGGTAATGATATCATAGGCTCATATGCTGGGGCTGATGTGCCTTACGGAAAAGACCCCGATACGCAGCCTGAGTGGAGTTATGTAACGCGGTATCCGAGAGGTTATACATGGCTTCGCAATGTGCGACGCGATGCCGAACCTGAAAGTGAAAGCTTCGCGGTAGAATTTGATGTTCAGGACTATCGTAAGGCGGTGAAAAACGGGAATGATATAACGCTTCGTATGACGCAAATGAACAATTTTATTCCGGATGAGGTGGCTATTGCCGCAGGTGCGGTTCCAAGAAAAAATGAGAATAAGGTTATGCCGGAAACGCTGGATTATGTTCTTGTTCAGCGACGGGATGAAAACGAAGAGCTTGACAGTTTGTTCACCACAGTTTTTGAGCCGTATCGTGGCGAACGCTATTTAAGCTCAATCACTCAGGTGCAGGTAAGTGGAAATGTGCCTGAGGGCGAGGCGGTCTGTGCTATAAAAACTGTATATGCGGACAGAGACAGAACGGATTATATTATATACGCGACAAATAATTCTGAGACATACACGGTTTCGGATAAGGGCGAGGAAATATTCAGTTTTCGCGGCTTTGTGGGAGTGTACAGCATAAATTCCAAAGGAGCAGTGCTTTATTCCTATGTACACGACGGTGATATAATCGGAGAAGAAACAGCGGATGAAAAAGCATATTCAGGAACAGTACATTCATTCCAAAAGGAACTTTCATCGAATAATTTCATTGATGTCGATATGAAGTGTGATGATATCGCATCGCTTGCGGGTAAATACATATTTATAGAGAATGACGGCGTACAGAATGCTGTATATAAAATTGAGACTGCCACCGACAATGTTGAGGAAGCTGCAGGGCTTGAAGAGGGTAAAATTCGTCTGGATATCGGCACGGTTACGCTTATACGAGGACATAAGGATATAAAGGATGCAAATTCGGGATATATTTATAATATAAAGGAAAAACAGAATTTCTGTATTCCGTTATCACATGTTTCGGATGATGCTCCGGTATTCGTTTCGGCGGAGGATAAGATTTCAACGAGCGCCGGAAGCTCAGTGAACGTACCGATCAGTGCAGAGAGTCCGATTACTGACAATGCACCGAAAATTACTTATGTCGGAACAACACTCCCGCGCGGTGCTTCCGTCAATGCTGAAACAGGTGTGTTTACATGGAAACCGGATGCATCTCAGGTTGGCGACAACCACGTTGCAATAACAGCACGAGACAGTGACGGTCGCGAAAGTACACTTCACTTTACGGTAACTGTTTACGGTTCAACTACCGGTAAACCGGATAATGACAATACAGATGTTCCGTCAACAGACAGTTCGGAATCATCTGCCGGTGGAGGCGGCGGTGGAGGTGCCGCCCCGGATTCCACCCAAAATGATACGGGCAACGGTGCAAGCGGAGAGAATGAAGAAAATAACGAAGATTCAGGAAACACTGATAACACGGGCACGGAAAACGGAACTCTTCGCTTCACCGATCTCGAAAGCCATACTTGGGCAAAAGAGGCAATAAACTCTCTTGCGGCAGACGGCATAATCCGCGGAACAAGCGAAACAACCTTCTCGCCGGCAAATAACATCACCCGTGCGGATTTTGCTTTGCTTCTCGTCCGTGCATTCAAGCTTGAGAGCGACAGCACCGAAAACTTTGCAGATGTATCGGCAGATGACTACTTCGCACATGAGCTTGCAATAGCACGAAATACAGGTCTTGTAAACGGCATCGGTGATAACAAATTCGACCCGCGAAACCACATCACCCGCCAGGATATGATGGTTATAGTTCACCGCGCACTGCAGAGCCAAAGCCTTCTCCTTGAGGAGAAGGGGGACCGCCGGATGACGGTGGATGAGGTGTTATCGCAATACCCCGACTATTCCACCGTTGCACCTTACGCCCGCGACGCCGTCACCGCGCTCATCGGCGCAGGTATTGTCGACGGAAAGAACAGCAAAATCGCACCAAACGAATACACAACACGTGCTGAGGTTGCAGTTCTTATCAAAAGAGTACTTGATTACACAAAATAGTTGCACAAAAAAATTTATGGGATGCGCCTGGTTTGGCGCATCCCATAAATTTTTATTTCGCTGAAAGTGTAATCGGTGCGTTGATGCTCAATGTGATTTTGCCGTCAGCTACACTATAAGCTTTACCGTCATTATCGCGGAAAGAAAGGTGTTTCTGCGTTGCAGGAAGCTCAAGAGTTACCTCTCCCGCAAAGTCCGGACGGATGTTGATCTTTACAACCTCGCTGTCCTCCCACTCGATATCAAGCTCATATCCGCCGCGGGCGCGGAGTCCGCGGAAGGAACCGTCCTTCCATACATCCGGAAGTGCGGGAATGAGAGATATTACACCCTCGTGACTTTGAATCAGCGCTTCGCAAACACCGGAAACGAAGGACATATTTCCGTCTATCTGCCAGCATTTAGCAGAGATATCCCAGAGGTTGGGGCTTGAGCAGTTCCAAAGGAAATTGAGAACCATATCGTAAAGGAGATTTCCTTCATTAAGGCGTGCAAGGTGTCCCATAATCCAGCCAAGACTCCAGCCTATGTTGAGAGCGCTGTATCCGCTTGGGTTGTTTCCGCCATAAATTCTGCCGTGGATGGTCTTGCGGATTGCCTCGCGAAGCTCGGGTGTGGCTTTTCCGATTGCCGTATCGGGGTAGTGCGCAAAGGAATGAGAAATGTGGTAATGTCCTTTTTCTGTCTCCTCATAGTCTTCTGTCCATTCCTGAATACGTCCGGAGCTTGATACCTTGAACGGAGGGAGACGTTTATATGCGTTTTCGATTTCTGCGACGGTGCTGTCTGAAATCCCAAGAGCCTTCGATGCATCTAAGAAATTGCGGAAGAGACCGCCTATGATGCCGACATCCATAGTCGAGCTGAGTGTTAAGTAGCAGGCGTAGTTCTCGCCGTTTTCATCCTTTACCCAGTAGCGGTTTTCTGGACTTGTGGACGGGCCGTAAACGAGATATCCGTCCTTGTTTTCAACCATTGTATCAACAAAGAAGATTGCTGCCTCGCGAAGGAAATCATATGCCTCATTTTTGAGAAATTCCTTGTCCTTCGTGAAGAGATAATGCTCCCACATATGGTATGAAAGCCAGCTTGCGCCGTGCGGCCATATGCCCCAGAGTCCGTCTGCGGGAGTTGTGAATTTATAAATATCGCTTAAATGGTGGACAACGCAGCCACGTGCCTTGTAGCCGATTTTTGCGGTTTCCTTTCCGGACTCAAAGAGATATTCGTTCATATAGTCAAAGAGCGCGGTATGGCAGTCGGAAAGGTTTGCAATCTCTGCCGGCCAGTAGTTCGCCTGAAGGTTTATGTTTGTGTGGTAGTCTGCGCTCCATTCGTTGCCGAGACCTTTCACCCACAATCCCTGCAGATTTGCCGGCAGGCATCCCGCTCGGGAGGAGGATGCGAGAATGTATCTGCCAAACTGCCACTGAAGCATAATAAGCCCGCCGTCCATAGAATGATTGAATTTAAGAATACGGAAACGGTCGTGCATTGAAACATCTTCAAGCTCTTCGACGACAGGAAGGCAAATCTCGGCGCGGGACATAATCGCGGAGAAATCCTCAACGTGACGTGAAAGAATTTCCTCATAGCTTCTGCCTTCGGGCAGGACTGCGGCAGCTTCAAACTGATCACCGAAGCGGAATTCCGTCGTGATATTTATGTAAATTGTAAAGCTCTGCGTATCCGATACGGATATAACGCCGTTTTCGCACTTTACCGCGCCGTCGGTGACAACGCGGGCGCGCACACAGAATTTATGCTCACCGAAAACGGTTTTGCAAACTGCGAAAAGTTCATTTCCGGAAGCGTTTATGGAAAGCGTTTTCTCGCGCTCATAGGAAATTTCGGCATTTATCGGTGCACAGGATGAGGTGACTCTGTAGGCAATGACATTATCGGGATGCGACGTAAAGCACTCGCGTGTGTAATGCGAGCCGCTCTTGTCATATTCAATCTTTGCAACTCCGCGCACAAGGTCGAGTGTGCGGGAGTAGTTGCGGCACGATGCGTTTTCGTGAAGAGAAATCTTAAGCTGTCCTGCCGTTTCGTATGAGCGTATGCGCGTAAAGCAGTCCTTGAGGAACTCTTTAGCAAGCTTGTCGCCCTCTGCCTCTCTGCCGTCAACGAAAAGCTGACGGACAATGCCAAGCTTTTCACTCATATCCGGGTTTGCGGTTACGGCAGGTGCTGATGACCAGACGGTTTCCTCGTTAAGGTAAAGAACTTCTTCGTCTGTGTATCCCATAACGGTTGCGCCCATTCTCCCGTTTCCGACGGGAAAGCTGTCTTCCCAGACTTTTGTCGGGATATTATCAAAAATTTTGTATTCTCGCATATCTTTATTCCTCCGAAAATATTATACCTAAATGATATACGGAAGGTACGGAAAAGACAAGACAAAAGCTCTCTTTTTTTGGACAAATTACTGTGAAAACGAAGAATAATATTTTCTCTGCTTTTTATATTCAGTTGGAGTAATGCCGAGTGTATCGTAAAAAATTCTGTTGAAGTTGCGTATGCTTCCGAATCCGCTGAGATACGCAGTTTCCGTTATTGAAACATCGCAGTCACAGAGAAGCGAAACTGCTTTCTCAAGGCGAAGATTATTTACAAATTCGGTAAAAGACAACCCTGTGTACTCGCGGAGAACGGAGCTTAATGAAGCGGGATTTATGCCAAGGCTTGCCGCGGCGCTTTTCTGCGTTATTTTTTCGGTAAGGTTTGCGTGGATATACTCGGTTATAGAGCGCACCGTAACTTTTTTTGGATTGTTGCAGACGACGGTGCTGCAACCGGCAAGATATTCTCCGATGAGAGGGAAAAACAGACTCTTTGCGGACATTGCATCGGGCGATTTTTCCGCGTTCGGCGTTGCGTAACTGAGATAGTCCGAAAGGCATGGTGGGATACTGAACTTTCCCGACACAAGCTCGCCTGCACTGCGTTTATTAAAAAGCTCGTCTGAAAGGGAAGGATGGAACATATATACGCGCGCCCGTGCACCGTCTTTCGGCGAAAAAGCGTGCATTTCATAAGGAAGAATAAGAACTGCCTCACCTTCCTGCACAGATATTATCGTATCTCCTACCGTTACATCAATGCTCCCGCAGGACACAACGATTATTTCAAGCTCAGAATTGACATGCGGAGCACATTTTATCCCTAAAGGGCCCCTAAAAAGAATAAGTCTGTTCTTATCTGGCATACATTTCTCTCCCGTCTGTTCTGTGATTGCTAAAATTATATATTATTTGTCTTGAATTGTAAAGGACAAATAATGTAAAATTCAAGACAAGGAGGGAAGAAAAATGTATTTGCTTTTGTTTGTTTCTGCACTGCTTATGACAGCGAACACGGCGCTTACAAAGCTTTTTCAGAAAACTACCCCGTCAGGTGTTTTCCATATGCTTGTATACAATCTCATAAACGCGGCTTTTGCGTGCGTTTTTTTCTGGGTGAGCGCAGGTTTCAAAATTAACATGAATATAGCAACTGTCATATACGCAGTCGTATATGCGCTCATCATATGCGTAAACCTGTCTGCGCAGATTTTTGCGTTTTCGCGTGCACCTGTTTCCGTTGTAACGCTTATGACGATGGCGGGCGGGGTGCTTTTGCCGTCGGTTTTCGGCATAATGAGGTTCGGTGAAATGTTAACATTAAAGCTTGCCGTATCGTCCGTGCTGATAATAATTGCGGCAGTATTGCCTTTTGTCGGGAAAAAGGGTGAGAAAAAGGCTTTTTCTGCAAGTGCAGTTGCAATGTGTGCACTTATGTTTGTTTTAAGCGGACTTTCGGTGATTTTGCTTAAACTGTATGCATTAGATGCACGCGTGTGTAATTCGGAATCAATGTTTTTTCTTACAAAC
>JAFQVE010000548.1 GCA_017408185.1 Oscillospiraceae bacterium
CCTGTTGGGAGACGCCAGCTTTCCGTCCGCAGGAACAGCCACCCAATCGCTCCATGTGATAAGGTCGTCACTTGTGGAAGTCTCCACCAGGGATACGGCGGTCGTGCCGGAGATATACTCGCTCGTCACGGACACACGCCCCGTGCCGGACAGACTGCACTCCGCAGCCGCCGTGGTGAGGATGCCCTCGGTCGGATAATCATTGGAAGAAGCTCTCAAAATGACAGCATTTTCTTCCGTAAGACCGTCCACATCGCCCGTGGTATCCCCGGCGTTCGCCATGACAGCGGAGCGGAAATAATCCATGAGGTCATCGGCGGTAAGAGCCGAATCACAGTCCAAAAACCAGTCGTCAAATCCGCCTGCGTACCAGTAGGAATTGTTCAGCATTCCCCAGACAAGGTCAGCCGTGCAGGAACGGTTCAGATCTCCCGTTATGGTCAGCGCGGAGGATTTCCACACCGTGCTGCTTTCCTTATCGCCGACCACATACCATGCTTTCTTGTTGTCCGGCTCGATCACCGCCGCGATAAAATACCAGTTGCCGTTGGTCAGCGAAAAGGACGGCGTGACCGATGTATCCAGTATCAGGGAGCCGGAGGAATTATAGAGCATGATCCTCGGCTTTCCACGGATGAGCGACAGATAAAATATTGGATTGCCCGTTCCCGCCCTCGTGGAAAGAAGCGGCGTGTATGTGTTGCCCACGGAATAAGTGGTCGGTTTCATCCACCCGCCGACAATGATCCGCTCCCCGATATCAGAGAAGATGCTGCCGTCATTCGAGACACGCAGATATGTTTTCTCCGAGGACGGATTATTGATGTTCATGCGGAAATATGTGCCGAAGATGCCGTCCGCGAGTGAAGCGGTCGTTCCGCTCCAGTTGTTGATGTATGCCTTACGACCATTGCCGGAGGAATCGGCAAGGCAGGTGTCGGCATCGGGAGCGTCCTCGTTGAAACGCCACAGCCCGTCCCCGGCAAGCGAAGCCGGGAACTCGCCCGTGAAGTCCGTCTGCTTATTGAGAATCGTTTTTAAGGACATCCGCCGTCACCTCCATCTGCTCTTTGAAGTTGTCAATTTTACTTGACACATTTTATAAAATTTTTCGTTTCTTTAGATGTTCCAAAAGACTGTTTTCGGATTCTGAACCCGAGGCAGTATGTAGTCACCCCGTAGGGGCTCCCTTGACAGGTTCTCCGAAAAATGCTACACTGGGCTTGCCGACGGTATGAAATGAGACTGTTTCCATCATCCTCACCGTCGGCAATTTGTTGACAGCATTTTTCGGAGGTTCTGTCAAGGGTGACGGCAAGCTATGTTTACGCTGCCTTTTTTATTGTTTCATAGTAATGTTTTCTTTTCATTGCAGGCGGAAGTCCGTTGTTTGCTGTGCATATTCTTCTGTTTGTCCAATAACTCATGAAGTATCGCCAAACCTTCACTTTTAATTCATCTTTGGTGTAATTCTCGGGTTTATCACCTCGCAAATAAAATAGCTCATCTTTCATCCTTGCCCACATGCTTTCACATCTTGCATTATCATGGCAACGCCCACCGGCACTGTTCATACTTTGTGTTATTTTGTACTTCTTCAATATATTTCTATATATTTCGCTTGTATATTGGCTTCCTCTATCCGAATGTATTATACATCCTTTAATATTTGGATATGCTTTAACGGCGTTTAAAACGGTGTTACAATATAATTCTGCTTTCATATTATCTTCAATGGAAATACCTAACGGCATTAAATCAAAGCAATCAAATACCACAGATACATACAGTTTACCGTCTTTTGCCTTCAATTCACTAATATCGGTTACAGCCTTTACTAAAGGCTTGTCTGCATTGAAATTGCGCTTTATTAAGTCGTCGGATTTACGGGCATTCCTATCTGCTTTTGTTATCCCGTTGGGCTTTCTTCTTGGTTTATGTATAAGCCCGATCTTTTGCATAATTTTTCTGACTGTACTTTCACAAGGAATATGACAATCAATCTCGCCGTTCTCCTTTTTTATCCGAAGTGCCAAGTACATGCGTTCCCTGCCGTAACAATCATTATATTCATCAGCATAGTGTATCTTATACATTTCTTTCGCAAGTTCATCATACTTCCAAGGTTGCTCCTTTTTCTTCTGATAAATATAAAATGCCTGTCTGCTGACACCCAGAACTTTACAATATACGCTTATATTTCTCCTATCTTCACCGTCATTAGTTTGAATTGAAATGAATTTCAGTCTTTCTTCTTTACGGACTTCTGACGGCTCGCGGCGAAAAAAACAGTTGCTTCTTTCAGTATTTCATTGGTTCTTTCAAGTTCTCGGTTTTCTTTTTCAAGTTCTTTAATTCGCTTTCTCGCTTTCTGTAGTTGTTCAACAATATTTAAAGCGTCTTCTACAGAGCGACTTTCGGAACCAACATCAATATCTCCTTGCTTTGCTTTATATACCCATGTCCCGATTGTACTTCTAGGTATCC
>JAFQVE010000549.1 GCA_017408185.1 Oscillospiraceae bacterium
GAGATTTTCAATGTTACCGATTTTTTCACCGTCGTTTACATAGCTGTAGATGTTCTCGCCTTCTGCGTTTACTGTGTAAACTCCGACAAAGCCGCGGAATTCAAATATATCTCCGACATTGTAGGTTACGCTGTCATTCTGCGCATATACGACATAATCGGTACGCCCGTCAATAAGCTCGACCTTAACGGCTTTTGCGATGTCATATTTTCCCGGAGTTCCCGAAACTATTGTCACAGGAACGTTTTCAATGTTTTTGATATATCTCTCGCCGTTATATGGCTCGATGACCGTTGTGAAGAGTGTGTTAAGGTCACGTCCCTTACGGCGGATAAGCATATATTCAAGATGATTCATATATTTGAGGTTTTCAGGCTTTCTCGGCGGCATACCGTTGGCAAGTGTTACCTCATCTGCCGCCCAGTCATTTACCGCTGTCATACGCAAGCGTGTATCCATCTTTCCGTTACGTGAAAGTTTGCGGAAGTCGCAAATCTCATAATCCACCCAGAACTCACCCGTTCGCGGATTATCCGCACGGTGAATATCAAAGAGCCATGTATATCCTATTGGATATTGAAGCGGTGCGTAATTATCACCTTCATTTGACCATGGATCCTCACCAAACGGAACATTTGCTCCTGCATACGAGCCGCCCGTCTGTTTTTCGAAAACCAGATTTTCTGAAGCGTTCGGATGAATATCGGAGTTTACGTGCAGTGAGTAGAGGTGATCATTACCGCCGCGAACCTTGAAGAAGTCAATGCCATATGACACTTCGCTGTCATAGTCTATCATAACCACACTTCTGCGATATTCGTCGGTTGCAACATATGCGCTTGATGCGTCTACGTCTATAACCTTGACACGAGTATCCTTTGCATCAAAATGAAGAGGTTTGTGTGCATAACCATTTTTCAGCTGACTCTGTTCATTCACAACAACCGTATTATGTGCAAGTGTAGCACTCTGCCATTGGAATCGGTTTGAATTTCCTGAAGTAGATTCAGGATATCCAAGATCTGTTGTCATACCTATTCCGTATGACTCTATGCCGAGATTCAAAGCATCATTGTTGCTATGTGACTCTGCGCCGCCGAAGTATATCCAGAAATCTCGCTGTGTATCACGCAACACCTCTGAGCCGACACTTTCGTGAAGTGTTCCTGCGCGTAGGATTCCCATGCCATAGCCCGTAAGCATCGAGCTCTTGTCATAGTTCCATTCACCATGTTCTTTGATTATCGCATCAACCTCATCGGCAAGGCTTTCCGGATTCTTTGTAAATATGTCGTAATGCAGTTTCGAAAGATTTCCACCCTTAACAAAATACATATGCTGTGCAATTTTTCTTGCTTGCTCAGGATTTGTATAGCGGAGGGCCTTGAAGCTGTCAAGCATTACGCTATCGTCATCAGGGAGAGCCGGATAAGCTGCTGCACCTCCGCCGTCTCCTATTGCCGCAACACCCCTGCGCACAAGCGTCACATATGGATAGGATTGAATCATACCAACATATTTCGGGTGCTCATAAAGGCTCATACCATCATACTCCGAATATCTTGCAAGCGTATTTGCAACCCCCGTAAGCTCCGTTACCCAGATTCGATTGTATCCAAATGCGGATTCTGTTCCCTGTCCGTCACGCGAAACCTTACTTACGAGACGTTGATTTATAACGCCTCCTGTGTTTTTGCTTACTCTGTCTGTTTCACCGTATCTGAAAATCCAGTCTATCATGTTGTCGGTATCAGGATGTGTATCGAGAACAACTGCCGCAATTGCAAGGGCGTTTTGATGCATACCTAAGTTTCCGTAGCTCTGAGATTTTTGAATCGAGCTGTAGATCTCGCGGAGCAATCCGTCTTCAATATTTTTTCTTATCTTCTCCGGTGTTGTTTTGTCGTTCTTTTCCGTGTTGTTGAACTCAACCGCTTTCTCGGAAAGAAAACTGATTACATTCGGATCGTCATATGCCGGGAAAAATGCATCGTATGCTGCGGCAAAATCCTGTTGGAGATATGTCTCCCAAATCGAACCGATTATCTTACCGCTCTTTGTATTTCCGTCTGAATTTGCCGTATTGGGGAAATACTGGGCAACATTGAAATCCGGATACAGGTCAGCAATTCTGTCAACTATAACCGCACCGATGCGTCCGTATTTTATATCGCCTGTGTACAGATATGCCTTTGCAAGCGTATTAAGTGATTTCTGAACAATCCCTGAATCTCCTGCCACATCATTGAGCCATATTCCGTAATGATTGAAATATGCAATATACATATCCACCTCGGCGACACCGTTTACATTCTTTCTTCCTGTGTCATATCCGAACCCGTCGTCAACACCCCAGCCATCTGTTGTTTCATTTCCTGAGAACTTGACGGTAGACGGATGTCTGTCTGCGCTTCCGACTTCCGGGTAATCTGTGTTTTTGAGATAGTTTACTGCGCCGTTTGTCTCTTCAACAAGCTTTGTGTTGCGCTCGTGAGCAAGCTCACGGTTATATATTCCGTGTTCATCACGTCCAAGCTCATAGAGCTTTGCAAAGTCATTTGATGGGAAGAATCTCTTACAGCTCGGACACTGAATCTTCCACGGATCTGAAATCGCATTCACAACCCACGGATAATGTCCGTAATCCGTATAAACATTTTCTCCGCAGTAATTGCAACGCCACTGGTCAGGGTCATTTCTATACGCTATCGAGTTTGCACGCGGAATTCCCTCGCCCGGAATCATATTGTAGATAGTTTCCATAAGTGACAAATAACGTTCCGCATCCTTTATGACACTCTTGTTATCGGCTGCCGCCCACGAATATTTATTTATATTTTCTCGGGCCGCGTCTACCATTTCATCGGTATAATACGTTCTTGAAACCTTTCCTTGACGCACCGAGATCGGACGTGTTACCGTAATTTCAACACCATCATATACTATCGTGAGTATTATGTCGGCTGTTCCGATTCCGTGCGGCGTTACATATCCGTCTTCGGATATGACTGCAACTGCACTATCAGAGCTTTCCCACGTTATTATCGCCGACGAAAGGTCAACAGCCTTGCCTGCCGCGTTCTTTCCGATTGCAGAAAGCTGTGTTCCTTCTGCGCTTGTGCTCATTACAAACGAATCGCCTGCAATTTCAGCACTTGCAAGAACATTATCATCAACAGCCGCACTAACATTAACTTTTACAGTATGCGTCATTTCCGAATTATTTGTTCTTGATGTGACCGTAATTTCTGTCTCTCCCTCAGAAACAGCTTCTATTTCCCCATCTGCGGAAACTTTTGCAACAGCACTGTTTTCGCTTGAATACTCTATGCTTGCAAGTGTATCTGTGCTACCGTCTGCCGCTTTTTCTCCAGCATACGTAAATCCGTCCGCTGTTGTAACTGACGCATTTATGCTATACTTTTCTCCTACCGAAAGCAACAGGTTTTCAGCAGCATTTATCGCTTCTATCGCAGGCAGAGAATCAAATGCACGGAAGCGAAGCTCTTTGAGAATCTGCTGCGCACCATATGCTCCGCGTTCAAGCGCACGGAAGATGAACTCATGTTCCCCTGCCTCAAGATACACAGATCGCAGGTCTTCGCGAACCGCAGTTTGGTTTGTCCCTTCCCAACACAGCGTTCCCATATACGATCCGTCAAGATATACCGCGCCTTTAGAGGCACTGTATCCGCCAAGACCAACATGAAGAACAATCTGATAAACGCCGGTATACGGAACTTTGACACGTATCGCCATATCACTGTTGGCTGAAGTGGTATTTCCGTTAAGCCCCATAGTGTCAAACTTTGACTTTGCTACACTTGCCTGTGATTTTGAAAGATCAAGTTCCCAATTATCAACTTCGATTTTTACATTTACCGGAGCAGATTCCGATGCAGTGCGGAAATCAATTGAGAAATCACGAAGGTCGGTTTTTACAACTTCAATCTCAATTGGATTGGTCTGCACCATATTTCCGTTTAAAGTTACTTTCGCATAAACCGTTGCATTAGCACCGAAAATCTCACCGAAAACGCGATTATCCTCGCCAATTGAAATACCGCCTATCGGATCTGATTCAACAACCCATTCAACATCAGCGGCCGAAATATCAGCTACATAGCCGCTCTCCATAATTCCATTAAGAACAAGCTGTTCATCACGGAGGTATCCGACTGTGGGACAATCCGAGAGCGTCGCGGATACTATCGGAGTTGAATCCGTTATGATTACCTCTGTTTCTGCGGATACTCCGTGATTTCCGAGAAGAATATCCGCACGAACACGACCTTTACCCGCACTCTTTGCTTTTATCGTTCCGTCAGCTAAAACCTCTATGATATCAGGAGTGAGAGATTTATATGTAACACTTGCTCCCTTCATATCAGCAGGAGTACCATCTGACATATATCCAACCGGAATAACCGCGCCTTCACCGCCGGCTTCGATACTTTCCGGAACAATGGTTGCCGAGGCATACAGAAGCTTCATCGCAAAACCGCTTGTGGTAATTTCGCATCTTCCTTCTCGCGTTATGCCGTTGATTTCAACGCGTGAAATAATTTCGGCAGTTCCATTCTTTCCGCCAAATTTTGCATCTGCACAATGCCAATATTTTCCCAATCCGTCATTTGCCAAAGACGGATTTATAAACGCACTTATTATATTTTCATCTGTGCATAAAAGTGTTGCCTCATCGATTCTCCAATCGCCGCCGACAGAAATGCAATGGCCGAGAGTTGTATACGGTTTTGAATATATCTGAAGCGCTGAACCTTCGGTTGTCTCTCCTGAAAGCTCTACCTCAACGCCTGCATATCCTACCTCTCGAAGCTCGAAATCGTCAAACCAGACACTTCCGTTATACCCTAACTTCTCCTTGTCACCCGAAGACGGATCCATACACAAACGCGGAGTTATGTATATATAATCGCTTGCATAATCCGTCGGTGCACCAAGCGGAACAACAACCTCTTTCCATTCGGAATATTCCTCGTGGAAGTTTTCTGTCTTTGCAAGATTCATTGAACGGTTGGAATTAAATGCGATGGATGCTGAAGAATTGCCCGTCGGATTCGTATATGTATACAAATCAAAATACAGAAGCATATCTGATGCACCTGACGGAACTTCATAATCCGCCTTGAATTTGAAGGAAAGCTGATACAGTCTTCCCGGCTTTACAGGCACACGGTAACCGCTGTTTTTGAGGAATCCCGTTACTCCTGTATTTCCGCAATTTCCGTCAAACTCAAACTTAAGTGCACGATTTCCGTTTTCTTCCGTAGCAATATATGAGCGTACAAACTTTGGCGTTGACGGAATATTCGGTTCATTCGGAAAAGTCCAGCACCACTCATCCGTTTCAAAATCCGGATTAAGACTTTCCATCATATTTCTTCCTGACGGAGCAACGAGAAGATTGTATACGCCCCTTTTTGATGTTCCTTTATAAGTTATGTCAGCAAAGAGTTTCACTGTTCCGTTCTGATGTGCAGTAATTACACCGTCTTCCGAAATCGTCGCAATCTCATCCTTTTCCGATGAATATACGACGGATACATCGTTTTTATCGAAATCGGTAATTTCTATTCCGATATCGTCATAGAGTTTATAATCAAGCTGTCTTGATGTCATGTTCGGCATAGGATCAGACTCGTTGATGAGGTCTTCCACAACAAGACCGACAGCATTAAAATCACCTGCAGGCGGTTTCAGCTTTAATGAATTTGTCGTTACCTCAAAATATCTTGTGCTGAACTGCACAAAATCCGGATTAAGATCTACTGCACGATACAAAAGATAATAATGTGAGTCGGCATCAAGAAAAACTTCACCGAAGCTTATTTCTTTAGGTTGTTCTTCCTTTGCATACATATCGACCTGAGCGAGCTTGACTGAATCGTCCAGATTCGATATAAACTTAAGCACTGTGCTGTAGTCATTTCCAACAGGAGCATACTTTAATTCAGATGTAGCAACTCCACCCGAAATGGTTCCTTCTTTTACAAGGTAGATATCCACAATCGGAGCACTTTGCTTTGCAATGTATTTTATGGATGGAATATACGTTCCGCTTTCCAAAACATCGATCTCAACACCAAAGCATCCTGTCTTATTTGTTGCACGCACATCTACTGCGTTCCAGTAAAGTCCGGCAGTTTTTGCATTTACATTATAAATATCCGTTGTCGCAGCAACTCTCCAAGGTGAGGACAATTTTTCATCCGGGGTTTCAAGCGTCATTTCAGCAAGAGCCGAGCGCGATACATCTGTTTTTACACCAA
>JAFQVE010000550.1 GCA_017408185.1 Oscillospiraceae bacterium
CTTCTTCAAAATGAGATTCTGAGTTTGTACTGGCTTTGAGTCCTGCAGCAAATCCATATTCGTAAATGCCGGGATTTATATCACGTAGGTTGTTTCTTCCTGTTGTTGCAAAAGAATCTGTCTTTGTTGTATCTACTGCAGCAGGAGTTTCTTCGTTTATAGTTTTTTCCCAGCTTATGTATCTAAGCCAATTATTTAGAACTCTCCCCTTAGTATTTGCCCCATATGCACTTGGTAACGGGTCAATAAACGAGCTCGTCGTCAGATTATACTTATATCCACCTTCGGGTACGTCACCCGCAAATGCAGTCGGAAGCATACCAACCACCAACATTACTGCGATCATAATAGCTAAAAATCTTTTCATTGTACTTTGCCCTCCTAATATTTTTTAACGTTTTGTTAAGTTAAATGAAAGTTGAGAACCTCTCAAACCTTATGGTATAATAGTTTCACCACAAAACACATTTTCAGATATCAAATTTAACTTCAAGTGGATTCTGGCGCTCTATTTCCTCGAATATCTGAATTTCGGGGATAATGTGTTCGGGCTTTATAAACAGCTCTGCACCGTTTACCATATGGTCATACAGTCGGCGATAATATCCTGCTGTTCCGTAATCAAAGGCATCTCCGGTAAGCTCAAGTTTCTCCTTATGCCAGACAATCTTATCCGAACAGTAACAGGGATCTCCCTTTTCGTCGTGCAAAGACTTCTTATCAAGCACCGGCTGCGGACTTTCATTTTCAAGATAATACTGATACTCAATTTTCTCTCCGGCGACTCTCATTGCTCCACGATCCCCGTACACCCGATACATCCATCCATCGTTATAAGGATCCGACGGATTGATTTCAATTTCAAATATAGGACCGTTTTCGTATTCAAGAGAAGCAAAAACATAATCTTCCGCATCACCGACAGAATTCCATACACCGAGACGTGAGTATATCTTCTTCGGCATTTCATCTGTTCCTGCCAGCCAGATGCACTGTTCAAACGGATGCGGACCCGTGTTTCTCATTGCACCTGCGTTTCTCTCAATGAGCGTCTGCCAGTCGTAACGGCGCGCAAAACCATTCCATCTTGCACGGACAAGCTTTATGTCACCGAGGATACCGGATTTCATTATCTCTTCCATCTTTTCAAAATACGGAGAAAGACGGGACTGCTGGAATATTGTAAAGAGAACGTTATTCTTCTTCGCCGCCGCGATAAGCTCACGGAGTTGGTCTGTTGTTTTGGTAATAGGCTTTTCACAAAGAACATTAAACCCGTGGTTGAGCAAATCAAGCGTTATCGGGTAATGCATATCGGAATATGAGCAATTAAGAACAAGGTCAATATCATCCCTGTTCATAAGCTCTTTGTAATCGCTGTATGTATCACAGCCGTAATCAGCCTTTGCAACCGCCGCGCGCTCGGGATCAAGCTCTGCAACCGCAACGATATTTACAATATCGTTATTCTCAGACCTGAAGAACTTACCGTGAATTCCCCATCCGCTCTTTCCGTATCCGATAACTGCTACGTTCAATTTTTTCATTGCGAAAATCTCCTTTCGTATTTTTTTTGTTTTATATTAACACATAAATGTGTTAACTTTTTGCTATTCGCCTTGGGTTACTTCGCATAATCCAATGTTCGCTTGACCAGCACCGCAACCTCTGCACGGGTGGTGTAATCTGTCGGGGCGATGCGTCCGTTCTTACCGTTTACAAGACCGGCATTGATGAGTGATGAAACGGCTTCTTTCGCGTAGGGTGCAACGGAGGTAAAGTCGGAGTATTGCGATAACACCTCGTCCACCGCCATTCGGCGGTCCCCCTTCTCCTCAAGGAGAAGGCTTTGGCTCTGCAACGCGCGGTAGACGATTACCATCATATCCTGACGGGTGATTGTGTTGCGAGGTGCAAACTTATTTTCACCGATGCCGTTTACAATACCTGTGTTTCGCGCAACTGCAAGCTCTTGTGCGAAGTAATCGGCGGCCGATACATCAGCAAAATTCTCTGCATTGTCGCTCTCAAGCTTAAATGCACGTACAAGCAGCAGTGCAAAGTCTGCGCGGGTGATGTTGGACGCCGGGGAGAACGTGCTTGCAGTCGTGCCCTTTATTATTCCATCTGCTGCAAGCGTGTTTATCGCGTCCGCTGCCCATGCGTGGTTGCCGAGGTCTGTGAAACGGATGTTATCGTTATCGCCATTTTCCACCTCATCCGCCTCGCCTGTGCTCGGCACCTTCTCCTCAAGGAGAAGGCTTTCATCGTCGGTATCAGGCTTGTCGGTCGGTGCGGCACCACCGCCACCGCCTCCACCGCCGCCTGCCGGTGTGGTGGTATCTCCGGAGCTTTCCGTCTCCGGCTTTGACGTGGTTGAGCCGTAAACGGTTATCGTGAAGTTTGCACGTGTAACGCGACCGAAAACATCAACCGCCTCAACCTGAACGAGATTTTCTCCGACCTGTGATGCATCCGGCTTCCACGTAATAGCGCCGGTATCGCTATTGATGCTTGCGCCGCGTGGAAGAGTTACCGAGCTGTACGTTACCGCGCCGTGCTCACTGTTTGCCTTAAGCGAAACCGTTATGGAGCTTCCCGCACTCGTTGTGATGCTGTCGCTTATCGGTTCAAACACAGGAGCTGTATCATCAACGTAGCTCAGCGGAATGCGTGCTTTGTCGGTAACTTTTATATTATAGTTGAAGCCCTTGTCGAAGTCATATTCGTCAGCGTAACCCGTTATAAGCGTTGTGTTCCCAAGATAGAGGCGCACACTTCCATCAATGTCCGGTGACAGTTCGGCACTTTCGATAAGATATGCCGCATTGTCGGATAATCCGTTTTCTACGTAAACATACTTGTCCGTAAGGCTCTCAAAGGCTATGTCTCCGCCGAAATCTATATCCATCCAATTATCTGCATCAAGCTTTGTCTGGAAGCCCGTTACCTTACCTTCGTATGCGGGGATAAGATTTTCTTTATCCGCAATCGTTGTTCCGTCATTTACATATGTATATGTAATTTTGCCGTCTACCATTGAAACAACGCCGACAAATCCGCAGAAGTCAAAGCTTTCGTTTTCGCTGTAGTAAACCTTATACGGAACGGTGGTATCCTTTGCATAGACGATATAATCAACACGTCCGTTTGTGAGCGTTACCTTAACAGCTTTTGCCTCATCCATTGTAAACTCCGCTCCGTCTGCACGGGTAACATTCACCTTTTCTATGTTTTCAATGTATCTGTCCTTATTATACGGCTCGACAACGGAGGTGAAGAGCGTATCAAGCTTTGCGTTTGCCGCCTTGCCGTCATTTTGACCTGTATGACGTGCAAAGAGGAAACGAATCCCCTGAGGCGCGTTTGTTACCTGCGGAGGAATGCCGGAGGTTGTTGTTATCTCATCAAGCTTAAAGGAATTGAGCATTGTCAGGCGCACATGCAAATTCTTCTGTGACGGACTTAAGACCTTTTCAATATCCACGATCTTCCAGTCCATACTGAACACATCTGCATTTGCAGGATCAGTTGCGCGATCAACCTCACCGAACCAGCTGTAGGTACCGAGTCCATCAGAATCGTCTTTTACTGTGCTTCCGCCCCACTTTTTATCTTCACCCTGATATGAGCCTATATAGCTTCCATTATCATCCGTCTGGCTCTGTATTTCGACATTATCGGAAAGCGTGCCTTCCGTTGCAAGAGTATGGAAGGAGTAGAGATGGTCTTCACCGCCACGGACGTGGAAGAAATCAACGCCGTAAGATATATCATCGTCTGCATCTACCATAACGAGTGTTCTTTTGTATTCCTCAACGCCCTGCGATGCATAGACCTCGGGGGCTTCTGCATCCATGACCTTAACTCTTCCGGCATCATCAAAATGTTCAACATTTCCGTCAAGCGTAGGTATCTGACTGACATCGTTCACTGTTACGGTATTGTGAGAAACTGTGACATCTTGCATTTCAAAGCGATGCGGATCTGTGCTATTTTTCAGTCTTGCCTCACCGATATCCGCGCCCACATCAAGTCCGAATGCATGAAATCCAAGGTTTAACTTACTGAGATCTCCGTGACCATTTGTTTGTCCATACCAGAGATAAAAGTCTCGCTGAGTATTCACATTTTTTGATGAATCGTTCGGAAGATACCAGTCTCCGTCTCGGAGAATTGATATACCGTATCCCGTTAAAGCACGACTTCCGAGCTTGAGAGCAAGCTGTCCGCTTTTTGCAACTTCATCAACATACTCGCGGAGCGCTTCAGGCTCTGCCTCGAATATACTGCCATGAACGGAATCCATATCTTTTTTTGCCAACAAATAAGTTGCGCGGGCAAGATTTTTTCGTGTTTCCTCATCTTCGATAAGTCCAAATGCGGTAAGCAACGTCTGAACTTTGTGTGCCGGGAGATGGAGCCCTATGCGATCATGATCTCCGATGTTCGGTGCTGCTGTGGAAACGCATAGTATCTCCATTTGGGAGGTGAGCATTCTTATCAGCTTCGGATGCTCATAAAGATTTACGTTTGCCACTTTATCATATCCATCAAGTACGTCGGCAATTTCAACTATGTAGTAAACCCAATTGCCATTATAGCTCGGAGAAGCCTCATTGCCATGACCGTCGCGGTCGACGTTCGAGACGTTTACAATCTGAGAATTGACATTTCCTCCGGTGTATTCATAAATATTCGCTCTGACTCCGGATTGAAAAACCCAGTTTATCCATTCTTCAGTTTCCGGAAACGTATCAAGCACAACTGCAAGAACTAAATGACATCTTTGAGGGACACCGAAGTTACCCGCAGCGCGACCGTCCAGGAAGCACTTATGCGCTTCACGCAAAAAATTATTCTCAATATTCCGCGCTATATCATTTGCGGTTGTCTTTTTGTTCTCAAGATTAAATTCTTCTGCTTTTTGGGAAAGATAAGAAATAATCTCGCTGTCAGAAAGAATATCAAACACTGCATCATATGCAAGTGCAGTTTGGGTCATCAGCTCATGCTCGTGAAGATTCCCCATAATTTTTCCTCGGCTGGCTCCGTTATATTTTCCGGCTTTCCAGCTTATTGTATTCCCGTCATTTACCAGGAATCTCTTTCCACATTCAGTTGTGTCAAAATCCGGATAAATATCTGCTATTCTATCTATGAGAATTGCGGCAACACGCCCATATCTTATATCGTTGGTATAAAGGTATGCCATCGAAAGATTTTTTACCCAAAATTCAATTTCAATTTCCCATAGTCCCCACATATTGTAATAGGCAATAAAAGGCTTGCAGCGTGCCTCGGTTTTTACCGAGCCGTCTTCATTAAGCTCCGGCGTGCCGTCAGCCTTTTTATAGGTATATGTATATTCATATCCCCAGCCGTCGTCCACCGCAAAGAGCGCGTCATCCTTTTCGCTGTAAGTATCGTTATACAGATATCCGCCTTTTACCCCATAGCCGTAGTATGCGTTCCATTCCTCACTTCCGCGCTCGCCGGCGGGTGCCGCGCATTCACAATTTTCACCGTCCTCACAGACAAACTTCTCATGGTGGCGCTGTAAAGCAAGCGTAAAACGGTAATTGCCATGCTCATCTATGCCAAGCTCATAGAACTTGCCGAAGTCGTTTGACGGAAACAAACGCTTACAATCCGGGCACTGAATTTTCCACGGTCGTGTAAAAACATTAATGTTCCACGGGTAATTGCCACTTTCAGTCTGGACATTTTTATCGCAATACAAGCAGTAAGAGTGTCCATTGTCATTGAAACGATACGCAATCTGAGTTGCACGAGGAAGTTCCTGAGTGGTAATCATACTATAAAGCTTATCAACACCATGCTCAAGAAGCTTGTCTGCCTCTTCTACATATTTGTCGCGTTCGTCCTGCGCCCATTCGTATCTTGCAATGTTGTTTTGGAGATTCTTTATCTTTTCATCAGTATAGAAGCTGCGTCCTGTTTTAGCGGTGCCTACAACAGGATTACATTTCCATATAATTTCATATCCGTTCCAACTTGCAGTAACCAAAACCTCTCCGATGCCGTATCCAACAGTTGTTACGACTCCGCTATCTGAAACTTGTATAATCTCAGGTGTTTTGTTTTCATAAGAAAGTGTTACATTATCGGAATATTCCGGTGCATCAGTGCCCCACTCAATCGCACTTTTATCTAAAATAACGGTTTCCCCTATAGCTAATCCTCTGTCAAATAAGTCCGTCGCGAGCGTGGGCTTTATAACCGAAAGAGTTCCTTGTGCTTCCTTTTCGACTCCATCTGCAATGACGGTTGCGTTTATTGTAACCGTTCCGGCCTCATTCCCTGCAGTAACGGTTTTTCCATCAACCGTTGCAACACTCTCATCAGATGTTTCTATTTCTTTCACAGACCAATCGCTTACAACGGAATTTTCCAGGTTTACAAGCGATAATTCCGCCTTTTCACCAGGCACAAGCTTTGTTTTTGATGGAATCAGACTGTATGGAGGCTCTTCTTTACCAAGCCATTTTAACGAAACGGATGCCGGATACATATTACATACATTCTTCGCGCCATCAGCGGTGTTTTTTTCCGTTGCCCTGAAAAGAATAATCTTTTTTTTACCCACAAGATGCCCTAACACAGCTTTTTCTTTTACTGTTTCGCTGCTTTTTTCGGTGTCATAATACTTTACATCTTTTGCCACTGCGACAGCCCCCGAAGCAGAAATCGCAGCCTCAACATCCGTTAAATCCGCATTTTCCGGAAGAATATATACATCTCCCACGCCGCCGTTGTTTTTTATTCTGAAAGATGAAAACTGAATTTCATACCAACCACTTTGGGGAATGCTTATTTCGAGAGCAAGCCACATTCCCGCAGCTGTAGAAGAGACCAACATTCGCCCGTTTTTTACCTGCGATGAATTTCCGAGCTTATCCGAAGACGCTGCACGATATGACCATTTATTATTGGTATTGGAATATTTAACAGAACTAACACTGGCATCGGCTGCGGCACCGCTCTTTATTCCGAATTCATAGGTAACCGATTCTTCCGTTACATTGCCGGAATCAATGTCTGTATCGTCGTCTGCATCGTCACCTGTATCGTCACCTGTATCATTGCCTGTATCATTGCCTTCATCAGCAACAGGGGTGAGCTCGATTCCGGAGAGAAGGAAAAGCTGGAACCAAGTTCCGTTATTATGCTTCCAGTAATCCTTATTTGCAGTTGCCGCTGCACTGTCAAGGTCAAACAAGACATAGTATACACCGGCGTCAAGCTCGACTTCTCCTACTTTTGTGCGCACAGGCACACTTGCATCCGTCGCAAGCTTTCGGGAATCATATGACCCGATTACTGTATTTTCCGAGAAACCTAACGTGCCGACATTTGTAACTTGACAGTTTGTGGTGTTATTGTTATGGTATGTGAGGTCCGGTGTCTCGGCGGTTACTTTTACCATATGCACTGTCGGAACCGCGCCCTCATCAACTATATTATCTTTAACTGTATATTTGGATTCGTCATGTTCTGACGGCAGGTCGCTTGTGAAACTATTCAATGCTGTAAACGTATATTTTCCGCCTGTCGGAACATATATTTTGATTAAACAAAAAGCTCTTGTCCCTAATTCTTCGTTTTCTATGTTATCAAAATAGGATGTATCATTTTTTCCGACTGTGAGTCCTGAAGCAAAGCCACCGTCGTAAATGCCGGGATTTATATCACGCAGATTGTTTCTTCCTGTTGTTGCAAACCCGGGCTCGTCTTCATCTGTGATTACTGTAGGAGATTCGCCTTCCCAGCTTATATAACCAAGAGCCCCATTTTTAGTTACTGTATTACTCGTCAACGAGTTCGTCGTCAGATTATACTTATATCCGCTTTCGGGTACGTCACCCGCAAATGCGGTCGGGAGCATTCCAACCACCAACATTGCTGCGATCATAATAGCTAAAAATCTTTTCATTGTACTTTGCCCTCCTGAATTTAAAGCTTTATTTTTGCAACTCCGCGGACAAGTTTTCCTCCACTTAATTTTTTAAGTGTCGGAATGTGCGCGTCCTGCGGATAAACAATACAAAAATCGCCTGCGCGGAGAGTAAGCTTTGTTCCCTCTCCGTTTAGCAGTAAATAGTCCTCTGCCTCGTTATACTCGGTTTCCGGCATAAGCTCATCTGCGTTTGCAAACACAAACGTTTCTTCGCCTTCGATGACAAAATGGATATCCAAAAATTTTTTATGCGCTTCAAACTTACGTACTCCCTGCGGCGCGGTTTCTGTTGACGAAACAGATATCCACACAACGCCTTCTTCTATCACGAACTTCTTCCCCGCGTCATTCGGAGTGAGGGTTTTGAGCTTCTCAAAAATTTCCGGAAAGAGGCTGTTACACGCGGCATATGTATCGCTGTTTTTAATTTTATCTGTAATCAACGATTCACCTTCTTTGCTTTTAGTTTTACTTCGCAATAAAGGGGATATCCCCTTTAAATTTTTCTTGCAATTTCCCCTTGATTATATTATAATCAAATCAGGCAAGATTGGACATGTACAAAAAGGACATCATTATTTTTTCAATGTCATTAACGCACGAAAGGAGCCGGTAATTTATGGGA
>JAFQVE010000551.1 GCA_017408185.1 Oscillospiraceae bacterium
ATTCCTTTCGTTCTGATATATGTAAGTTCTTCGCGAAGCTCCGAAACGGTTAGCGCACCTTCAATTGCGATTTCAGGATGGCTTTCATATTTCACGGCATCACCGAGGTCAATTACCAACATATTGAGCCCGCATTCTGCCATATAGTCAACAGTGGCACGCCACGTCGGCTTATGCCACGAAAGCTTTGATTCATACGGGCAATACTGATTTGGATCTTCTTTGTCATTCCACATATTCATAGAAAGATGCAAAAGCATTCCCCAATACTTTTTATTGTTTTCCATATAGATTTTTCCTTTCACTCTGATTCATAGAGGTTTTCCGAGAGAATTACAGGGGAAAATGAACGCCGTCCATCCTCCCCTGTTGTACTACTTATTATAAATTACTTTTGTTCCGTCTTCAAGGATTGCGTAACCGGAAACATTTTCCGCGTTGTTTAGTCTGAGTAGATTACTTTATATTCGCCGCTGTCTTTATAGATGAGATATCCGCGCGCAACGGTGTTTTTTCCCGCATCTGCAGCAAACTGACCGCGGGATAAGTTTCTCTGTGAATTCATTTTTTCATCACAGGAATTTACAGTGATGTTGGCGTTGTTACCAAAGAGAATACCGACCTCAACGATATCATATCCTGCCGCATCATACTCTACCATATAGTATGAACCAACCTCATCGTCAAGATAGAGCATCGGACCTGTGCTTCCGGAGTCGGATGTCGATACTGTTGTATCATCCCATACGTTAAAGGTGTATTCTTTTCCATATGCAACCTGCACTTCATCGCGATACCAGTAAACCTCGCTATCTGACGTAAGCGTTACTTCTGCGTCATAAAGGTAGCTGCCGCCCTGCTCATTAATTATCTCGGAATCAACAGTTACGGTATACTTGGTATCGCCATCCTGCTGTTCATACTGTGCGATGTAGCGAACAAGATTTTCAAGCTCGGTATTTTCTGCCCAATTCTTGAAATGATATCCGAACATTGTGGGGTTTGCCGGTTCGGCTGTGCCAAGGAATGCACCATCCCAGTTGTAATAAGCTTTTTCTGCTGTCGGCTCATACACTGCAGTGAGCATGGTGTTTGTAAGTGCCGTAAAGCTGTAGGTTGCATCGGTTTTGACAAGACGTCCGCTGTCTGCGGCGCCGCGCACCCAGCCGACAAAGATGTAATCTTCAACTGCCGGAGCCGTTACAGTAACACTTGCACCGCGTTCAAGGTTTGCAACTGTGTTTGGAGCCACCTTGTTGCCCTCTATATCTGTTGCAGTTACCTTAATCGGACAAGCATCGTTATTTGACATTGCATAGAACGAAACTGTTTCCGGACCGGTTACAGTGAAATATTCCGCCACAGTTGATGTGAGATTTTCATCTGCTACCGTTGCGGTAATATTAATTTTTGCAATGCCGCCTTTTTTAGCGGTTACTGTGCCGTCTTCAGAAACAGTCGCACAGTCATTTGCGGAGGAATAAGCAATCGTTGCTGTTTTTGCTTCGCCTTTGCTGGTATACACAGTTGTGCTTGTTGTAAGCGTTGCAGTCGGATTTGCTTCAACGTCGAGTTCATCAACTGATTTTGTAACTACCGGACGCATAAGCGCTGTTCCGTCATTTGCGGTGAGATGGAAGTTCGACGGATATGCAGCATAAGTATACTGGTCTTTCTTATACACCAGATAGTATTCGCCTTGTTTTAAATCAACAATATCATAAGTCTGAACAAATCGGTTTCCTTCAGCATCATAGTATGTTTGTGTTTGACAGGAGTCATCATCGCAACTCAATCTGAATCGTTCTCCATCCTTCTTGAGCGCATTGCCCTCAGTCATAAGCTCGGAAGAAAAATTCTTCCCGTCACGAGCATCTATAAGATAAACGTACATACCGGAGGCATCCTTGTATTTTCCATAGTTCAGTTTCGGGATGTATTTTCCGTCTGCAGGAACGTATATTTTCAGTGCAAACCAAATTTCTTTAGAATATAGCTGCACGCCGTTTCCTGGCATATTGTTCAACACACTTTTTGTTGCATATTCTACTCCTGCACTGTTTCCCACATACTCATACGTGCCATTCGTTGTACCATACGTAAATGATGAAAAAAGAGTGCTTTCATCATTCCACGTTCCGACCTTACTTGCAATATCATATGTGATACTTACAGGCGCGGCATCGGGATGGGTAACTTTAATTTCCGTTGTGCCGTCAGATGTCATAGCATCCTTTGTTGCAGTTGCCTTAATTTCGGCAGTGCCGGAGAAAGCACCGGTCACAACATTACCTTCAACAGTTGCGATTTCAGGATTGAGAGATTCATATGTAAAAGCTACGTCTTCAACCTTTGCGCCGTTGTTATCATAAACAGTTGCAGAAAGCTCGGAGGTCGTTTCACCTACGGTAATATCAGCCGGAGTTGCAGTAACTACCGGGCGCATAAGTGCCGTGCCTGTGCTGTCATCTGCCGTGCCGTCGAGGATGAAGTTATTTACCTGCGCCCAATTCCCTGTACTTTCACAGCTGTAAATAACATAATATTCACCTTTTGTAAGCGTCTGTGCATCAAATGCATACGGATCATCATACCATGTTGCAGTCGTAAATGAAGAACCCGGATGAATGATGCCGGTTACTGTATCATTATTCTTAAGCTTATTGTTATCGATTACGGTAGTATTAATCTCCGAAACCGAATCAGCCTTTACAAGCGATACATGCAAGGTGCTACCAGCATATCTGGAATGGTACTCCGCATATCCGTAACTCACCTTTGGCGTATACATTCCGTCTGCGGGAACATATATCTTGAATGCCCACCATGCATTCTTTTTGAGGAACAATCCATCTGTATTCCATTTGATTGTGTCTACGTCTATAACGCCGGACGAGTTTGCGCTGTTTCTGACATACTGAAAAAAGCCTTTTGTTTTCGAATATGAGAAATCAGAAGCCGGAATATTGCTACTGTTCCAGTTCGCGGCAACTCCGGTCGAATTTCCGCCTTTTGCCAATATTGCTTTTATATCATACTCCACCGTTACGCCGGAAAGGGTTGCATCTCCTTCCGTTGCTTCTGTTGCGAGGGCTGCGGGAGCTATGGAAATCACCATACACACCGCGAGAATAAGCGATAATAATTTTTTCATTGATTTCTCCTCCAATTTTTTATTTATTAGAATTTGATATATATAAACCCGATTGTATCGGTATATTATATTTATCTGTGGATAGTAAATCTTCCGTCGTTGCCGTGAAGCTTCATAAGCGCTTCCAGAAGATAATAATCGCCGTAAATAAACGGTGCGTGATGACCTATCTCAGTGTGATAACGGCTGCTTGAGGTGCTAAGGAGATTCAG
>JAFQVE010000552.1 GCA_017408185.1 Oscillospiraceae bacterium
AGCAGGAGATATGCAATGCTTCCTCCGATAAGCGTTCCGCAGATAAAGGACGGAACATAGAAAAGCCAGCTGAGCCCTTCTTTTCCCCAGAAAAAAGTCATTACGGGATAGGATAAAATTGCGCCGATAATTCCCGTGCCTATTATTTCACCGAGCACGGCAAAGATTATTTTTCCTTTTGAAGCTTTGTAGAAAACACCGGACAGAAATGCGCCGAAAATTGCACCGGTAAGTGCAATCGGGGGGATCGCCATAGTTGCCATACGTATTATTCCGATGACAAACGCGCAAAGAAGTGCATACCACGGTCCGAGCAGGCACGCGCAGACGATGTTTATAAGGTGCGCCATGGGGCACATTCCCTCAAAGCGCAGGATGGGGGAGATAACAACGCCGAGTGCCACAAGAACAGAGAGCACAATCATTTTTAAAAGAGCCTTAGAGTTATTCATTTTATTTTCCTCGTTTCGTAATTAAATACGAGGCGGTATACCTCGCTCGGTCGAAGCTTAATTGCTTCCTCTCACCCCGAAACACGGGTTCCCTCGCAACTTGTAAAAAACGTCAAGAGCTCCCTTGCCGTCCTGTTTTCTGCCCTCCTTTGAAAAATAATAAAAGGACAATCCCGATAAGGACTGTCCTAAAAATCAGAGCTTTATATAACTTCCTCCGTTGGCATTATCCAAATCAGGTATAAGGGTCGAAGCTCAATTACTTCCTCTCAGCCTGAAAACAAGCTCCCCTGTATTTAATTGTCGAGAACATTATAATACTATTTCTTGAAAATTGCAAGAGGAAATTTGAATATTTATATTTTTCTTGCAATATACTTTACTGAAAATGAAATAAAAAGGAGAGATATAAATTGGAGCTTAGTCTTGAAAAGAAGGCAACAAAGCGCCTTGAGTGCGTTTTTTGCGGAAGCAGTCTGCACGAAGAAAATACAGAGATGATTGTACCCGACCACAGCCCCGATATTATGCGGATAGTAAGAGGGAGTGCGGACGCATTTTTAAGGGACAAGAGTGCGCGTGACGGAAAAATTGACGTTGGCGGAAACATAAAGGGAACCGTGCTTTACATAGCCGAAGGGGAGAAAAAAGTGAGAAAGCTTGATGTTCTGATGCCCTTTGCGTATGTTATCGATGCACCGGGCGTGAGTGACTCATCAAGGATAAGCGCGAATGTTTTCCTGCGCTCGTTTGATGTGCGCGAAATAAATCCGCGGAAAATTTCTGTCCGTGCAAATGCAGAGCTTTCCGTTTGTGCTTACGGCGAGCGGGAAATTTCATTCTGCCATGATATTACGGAGGGCGAGGAGCTTGGGGTCTGCACGAAAAAAAGCACGGTTTCGATGTATCATCCGCAGAATTTCCGTGAAAAGGGATTTACTGTAAGTGATGATATAGAGCTTTCTTCCGCAGAAAGCGGGATGAGCGGACTTCTCACATCTTCTGCAGCTCTGAAGGTTACAGATACAAAGATTATCGGAAACAAGACCATTTTAAAGGGAAATGCATATATAAGCTATGTGTACGAAAACGAGGACGGATCAATCGGCTGCGGAGAATATGAGCTTCCGTTTTCTCAGATAATCGATGTTGAAGGGATGAATGAGGAAAATGACCTTAAAACAGCTCTTTCCGTCACAGGATTTGAGCTTGAACCGCAGTATGACGCAGCAGGAAAGGCGCATTATATGACGGTGAGCATTGCAGCAGATGCAACAGTTCTTGTGCTGTCGCGTGAAACCGTTGCGATTGTGGATGATGTTTACAGCACAAAGCTTCCTCTTGATGTTCGCCGCTGCGCAGAAAAGTGCTCGTCCCTGTGCGCAAAGCCGGAAAAGCGCGTGGCGGCAACCGAAAGCATTGAGGCGGGAACCGGCGTAAAGAGTGTTATTGACGTAAACGTGAGCATTATGCCGCCGTCACGCCGCAGGGATGAAGGCGGCGAGGTGCTTTGCAGTGATGCTTCAATAACCGTTATGTATATTGGAGAGGATGACGGTATATACAATGCATCGCGCAGGAGCATCGTTGTATGCCCGATGCCTCTGGATAATGCGCATAAATACGATGCAAGAGTGTCCGTTTCATCCAAAAGCGCATCCGTAGGTGCATCCGGTGAGATAAATGTCCGCTTTTTTACGGACTTTGAGATAACAGAAACAGAAGAAATTGCCGTTCCGGTAATTTCGGAGATATTCGCTGATGCGGAAACGGTGCGAGATACCGACAGTACCCCAAGCGTTATAGTGAAGCGACTTGCGCGGGAGTGCGACATCTGGTCGCTTGCAAAGGAATACAGAACAACCGTCGGAGAAATAAAGCTTGCCAACGATATTACGGATGACGTAACTTTATCGAGAGGAAGAATGGTTATTATCCCGAAAAAAAGATAAAGCGGATAAGTGAAAAAACAGATGGAGCATTTTGCTTCATCTGTTTTTTCTTGAACAGAAAAAGCGTTTGTGGTACAATAAATATAAAAAGTAAGTATAACCGATACTATTTGCGGAGGTCCGTATGAAAAAAAGCTCCCGATATATAAAAGACGTATTAATAATGTCAATTTTGCTTGGTATAGCGTTTGGGATAAGCCTATTGTTCCAATATGTGTTTGAGGTTCATGAGCATGTTACCACAATATTTGTTTTTGCCGTTTTTCTTATATCTTTATTTACCAACGGTTATGTGTATGGTATTTTATCTGCATTTGCGGGAACTATTGCCGTTAATTATGCTTTTACGTTTCCGTATTTTGCGCTCAATTTTACAATACCGGTAAATCTCATTTCCGGTATGATTATGATTGCCGTTGCTGTTCTTACAAGTGCGCTGACAACAAAATTAAAGCGTCATGAAGCAATGAAAGCGGAAAGCGAAAAAGAACGAATGCGCGCAAATCTCCTGCGAGCAGTTTCTCACGATCTGAGAACACCGCTCACAACTATTTACGGATCAAGCACAACGCTTCTTGAAAACAACGAAGTTATGACGGCGGAGCAAAAAGAAAAGATTATAACGGGCATAAAAGAGGATTCTGAGTGGCTTGTCCGTATGGTTGAAAATTTGCTTTCAATTACCGGGATTGACAGCGGACAGATAAAAATAATAAAAACATCTACTGTTCTTGATGAGCTTATTGACTCGGTAGTGCTGAAATTCAAAAAACGTTATCCGGCGCAAAAGGTTGAAATAAAGCTTCCCGAAGATGTGACAATTATTCCGATGGATGCAATTCTGATTGAACAGGTAATTATTAATATTCTTGAAAATGCGGTACAGCACGCAGAGGGAATGACCGGGCTTTTTCTTCGGGTGTCTGTTGTCGGGAACAGTGCCGTTTTCGAGATTGAGGATAACGGGTGCGGTATAAATCCGAAACGCCTTGAAACGTTATTTACCGGATATTACACCTCGGAGAATGATGTTGCAGACGGCAAGAAGAGAAATGCAGGGATAGGTCTGTCTTTGTGTGCGACAATCATTAAGGCGCATGGCGGTGACATAAAAGCTGAAAACAAAAAAACAGGAGGTGCGGTGTTCCGTTTTTGCCTAGATACGGAGAGAATAAACTATGATACAGAATAAGTATAAGATTCTTCTCGTTGAGGATGAGGATAACATCCGAAACCTCGTTGCAACAATGCTTGACACGGCGGGATATCAGACAATTCTCGCAAGCTCCTGTTCCGCTGCAAAAACGCTGTTCGCCTCTCACATACCGGACCTTATCATTTTGGATCTCGGGCTTCCGGATATGGACGGAGTAAATTTGCTTGATTATGTACGCAAGGATTCTTTAACCCCTGTTATTGTATTATCGGCACGGACGAATGAAACTGACAAAATCACTGCACTGGACAGGGGAGCAAACGACTATGTCACTAAGCCTTTTGGCTCCGGAGAGCTTCTTGCGAGGGTGAGAGCCGCTCTTCGCAACCATCGCTTCAGTGCTGATGAGGGGCGGCTGCCCGGCGGAAGATTTATCCTTAAAGATTTGGAAATAGACTATGATGCCCGACGGATATTTTTGAGAGGCGAGGAGATCCGTCTTACACAAACGGAATACAACATTGTGGCGCTTCTTTCTGAAAACTGCGGTAAAATGATGACCTATTCCGCTATCATAAAAGCTATTTGGGGCGGATCTGCTCAGGAAGGAAGCATCAAGAAATTACAGGTGAATATGGCGAATATCCGAAAAAAGATTGGCGACAAACCGGGAGAGCAGAACTATATAGCAAACGAACTCGGAGTTGGGTATCGTTTAAATTCATAAAAAGGTATTAGAGCAGTAATTTGCTCTGATGCCTTTTTCTTTACCGTATCTTTACCGTAAAAATGTTATAATAAACAGAATATTGTGATTAGTTGTAGCATTATGGAAAGGAGAATGGATATGCTGTCAACAGAAGAAATAATGCAGCTTATAGGCAGCCTTATATGGTTGCTTGCGGGTGTCGGCGTGTTTATTGTCGGTATGAATTTCATGAGCGAGGCTCTTGAAAAAAGCGCCGGCGAAGGAATGAAGAAGATGCTCGGCAGAATCAGTAATAACCGTTTCTCGGGCGTTGGTATCGGGGCAGGAGTTACTGCCATCATCCAAAGCTCGTCGGCAACCTCGGTTATGGTTATCGGCTTGGTTAATGCGGGAGTTATGACCCTTATGCAGGCGACTCCTATCATTATGGGTGCGAATATCGGCACAACGATAACCGGCGTTTTAGTGGCGCTTAAAAATGATTACTTCAATATGCTGATGTACCTGTCTGCCTTTGCCGGTGTTATGATGGGGTTTTTCAAAAAAGAAAAGATAAAAATTGCAGGGCTTTTATGCAGCGGTCTTGGATTAATATTTGTAGGCTTGAATGTAATGAGCAGTGAGCAGGCGTTTGGAAATCCGCTGGTCGAGGCTATGTTTCAGGGGATTTTTGCGGTTATAGATTTCCCGCTGCTGCTTATTTTGGTCGGTGTGATTTTTACCGCACTTATCCAGAGCTCATCGGCGGCAACCGGCGTGGTCATCACAATGGTCGGAACCGGTGTGCTCCCGCTCGATTTTGCTTTGTTTATCGTGCTTGGTGCAAATATCGGAACCTGCGTCACGGCGCTTCTTGCATCTGTCGGCGCAAATGCAAACTCAAAGCGTGTTGCGCTCATTCATTTTACTTTTAACGTTATAGGCACTGTCATATTTACCGCTATTGTATGGATATTCAGAGAACCGGTGGTAAATCTGCTCGTTTCAATGTTCCCGGGCAGCGATTCTATGTCACTGCAGATGCGCGTATCTGTATTCCACGTTATTTTCAACGTTACAACAACGTGTGTTCTCTTGCCGTTCGTTTCTCAGCTTGTCAGCTATTCCTGCAAGGTTATAAAGGATAAAAAAGCTGATGAAAACGCTCTTGTGCTCAGATATGTTGATGACAGACTTCTCACAATGCCTACGGTCGCACTTATGCAGGTGAAAAAGGAAATGGATTATATGTTTGCACTGGTTGAAGAAAACATTTCCCTCTCCTTTGCCGCAATGAAAACGGAGGATATAGGAAATGGCGATAAAATTATTGCCAACGAAGCTGTTATAGATTTTACAAACAGCACATTGACGCGTTTCCTTATAAAGCTTTCTTCTGTGGTTGAGCAAAGTGATGAGCTTGTTATCGGATCGTATTTTCACGTACTGAATGACCTTGAGCGTATTGGTGACCACGCCGAGAATTTCTATGAAATTGCAGCGGCAATGTCTGCGAAAAAAATAGAGTTCTCTGCAAATGCATTGGAGGACATTAAGAAAATGTGCGGTAAGGTTATACGAATGCTTGATATTTCAAAGGATGCTTTTGACAATTTGAACAAAACAGAATTGCCGGAGCTGGAAGTACTCGAGGATGAAATAGACGGAATGAAAAAAAGGCTTACGGCAAGCCACTTTGCCCGCCTTGCCGACGGTGACTGCAGTATGGACGTCAGCCCGTATTATTCTTCTGCCATCGCAGGGCTTGAGCGCGTGGCAGACCATCTTGTCAATATAGGATTCAGTATTGTAAATCCTGTTGGTTCTCAAAAAGAAAATTAAAAGGAGAGTTAGTATATGATTTATGCAGCCGTATCAATTTTTGCAGTAGCGTATGTTTTAATGCTTGTGTTTAGCAAGTACAGACCTTACATAGCGCTTGGCTCTGCGCTGATTTTCATAATCAGCGGAATGCTTTCCGCAGAAAACATCTTGGGTGCAATTGATTTTAATGTATTATTGATGATTGCCGGAACGATGGGTATTGTGGCTCTTTTCATTGAGAGCAAAATGCCCGAGCTTCTTGCTGATTTAATAATGGAGAAGGTTCCGGATGTCAAATGGGCGGCAGTTGCAATGGCTCTTTTTGCGGGTGTCATATCTGCGTTTGTTGACAATGTGGCAACCGTGCTTATGGTTGCACCTGTCGCTCTTGAAATATGCAAAAAGCTTAAAACAAATCCCGTTCCATTTATAATAGCAATTGCTGTTTCTTCCAATTTACAAGGTGCGGCAACCCTCGTTGGTGATACTACCGCCATTATGCTTGGCTCGGCACTTGATATGAGCTTTATGGATTTCTTTTGGTACAAGAACCGCCCGGGTATGTTTTTCGCTGTAGAATTGGGCGCGATTCTTTCTGCAGTTATTTTAGCTTTTCTTTTCAGGAAAGAGAAAAACCCGATCCCCAAAGCACAGGAACGAACCAAGGTCACCGATTATGTTCCGTCTGCTTTGCTTCTCGGGACAATTCTGCTTCTTATTCTCGCGTCTTTCATACCCAATAAGCCTGATATAACAAACGGTCTTATTTGCTGTGCTTTATTGCTGATAGGTCTTATTTATAACTTTGCAAAGAAAAAGGATTTATCCGCTATCGTTTAGCCGCTTAAAGAAATCGATTTTGAAACAATAGGTCTGTTGCTCGGGCTGTTCCTGATGATTGGTGCAATTACAGAGCAAGGTGTTATTGATGCTGCCGCAAAGCTTCTTGCCCAAGCAGGCGGCGGAAATATATTTGTGCTCTATACCGTTATTGTGTGGGCATCGGTTCTTATTTCTGCATTTATTGATAATATACCGTATGTAGCAACAATGATTCCTGTTATAGCCGGTCTTGCTTCTGCATTGAATATAGATCCTACCGTTTTGTATTTCGGCCTGCTTTCCGGTGCAACGCTCGGCGGTAACTGCACACCTATCGGCGCATCCGCAAACATTACAGGCATAGGTATTTTGCGCAAGGAAGGATATACGGTTAAGAATTCTGATTTCTTTAAAATCGGCATACCGTTTACATTGGCGGCAATAATCCCGGCATATATTTACCTGTGGATTATGTACGGAGTGTAAGCTGAAGTCAGCTCTCTTCTGCTTAACTGAAAAAAGGATAGCAAAACGCAGCGGATGAAGCAAATGCTCCATCCGCTGAAGTATTGTCTTTTTACAACACAACAACCCCTGTAACCATTGCAGTTACAGGGGTTGCTTCTGGTTGCGGAGGCAGGATTTGAACCTACAACCTTCGGGTTATGAGGGATCAACACGGTAAAAGTAAGTGCGTAATCAGCCGCAAAACGGCAGTCTTACGCACTTCGTTTTTTTAACAATCCTTTGCTTGCGTGATTCAACCCATTGCGGTAGGGGTCAAATTGGGGTCAAGGGTTGTGTGTTAAGTGTGATTTGATTGCCGGAATTTTAAACAAATTAAAGCTC
>JAFQVE010000553.1 GCA_017408185.1 Oscillospiraceae bacterium
AGCGAGGAAAAAGGAGTGGCAGCGGTCGACAAGTGAGGCTCGGATGAGCCGAATCGTCGGGCACCGCAACAGGGCGTTGGTTCTCTTGCTTTTCTCCGCAACCATAAGAAAAGCCTTGGTATAAGAAGTGTACCGAGGCTTTTTCTTTGTATTTACATGGATTTGCAGCATTCGTGTTTAGTCGTGTTCAGACGGATTTAGTAAGATCTATTTGGGCGGCAAATGGGCGGCTCGAGCAAAAATAACGCCTACACCCCGTCGGCTCGCCGACGACGAAGAGGGAAATATTCCCCAATTCCCTTCTCGATTCCCTCACACACCCCACAAGGGAATTTCCCCGATTCCCTCCAAAATTCAGAGAGACTCATACATTCAGTAAAAATGCCAAAAAACACCCTAAATTACCTTAAGGATATAGGCCTGTAGGTCGTCCCTTGCCTTACCAAGTCAATGGAGCCTCGGAGACGTGCTCGATTTATTTCCGCCGTCCATCCGCCGCCGGAAGTTTAGTAGAAAAGGTGCCGGGTATTTGTTGCCCGACACCTTCTTTTTATTTGCTTGTATAGTCTAAAATTCGCTTGAGAAGTACAGCAACTTCTGCACGTGTTGTGTATTCCGTCGGAGCGATTTTGCCGTTCTTTCCGTTTACAAGTCCGCTTGTGATGAGTGCTTTTACTGCATCTTCTGCGTAATCAGCAACTTCTGTGAAGTCTGCATAATCAACGTCTGCACTTTCAAGCTTCACACCAAGTTTGGTAAGTGCTCGGTAAACTATCACCATCATATCCTGACGTGTAATGTTGTTTTTAGGTGCGTACTTGTTATCACCGATACCGCCGACAATTCCTTCGTTCCTTGCGATTGCAAGTTCTTTTGCAAAGTAGTCGGAATCAGAAACATCCGAGAAGTTTTCTGTGTTATCGGATTCTAACTTAAATGCTCTTACAAGAAGAATTGCAAAGTCTGCGCGTGTTATGTTAGCGGCAGGTGAGAATGTGTTTTCGCTTGTTCCCTTTATAATGCCTTCATCTGCAAGAGAATTGATTGCATCCTTTGCCCAAGCGTGAGCACCAAGGTCTGTAAAGCGTGCAGTTTCTTCAGGTGTTTCTGTTGACGGCTTTTCGGGTTCTGTTGTTCCCGGTGTTGTGCCTGTGCCGGAGCCTGCGCCACCTGCACCACCTGCGCCTGCACCGCCACCTGTGGTTGCACCATAGACTGCAATGGTGAAGTGAATTGTGTTTGCTCTTCCATCGGAGTCTCTTACCGTTATCGCTATATGATTCTCCCCTACCTGTGAGCTTGTCGGCTTCCAGCTGAATGTGCCTGTTTCCGAATCAAGACTTGCACCGCGTGGGAGTGTTTCTCCGATATATTCAAGTGTTACATCGCTAATCTCACTTGATGCCTGAATTGAGAGCTCAATCAGGCTTCCTGCGGTTACGGAAAGCTCACCCGGATTCTCAACATCCGGATTTTTTTCATCCTTGAATGACATCGGAATCGTAAATCTCTGATTTTCCGCAATATCATATACATAACCGCTTTCGAAGTCTGTTTTATCTACATGTCCGCGGATAAGAGAAGTTGTTCCGATATCAAGCCTTACAACTCCGTCAGAGAGTTTCGTTGCTCCGTCAATCTCAAATGAGCCGTTGCGCACTCCATCGTTTTTGATATTGATAAACTTACCGACGAGAGATCTTACGTCATCACATTCAAGATTTACATCAATGTAGTTTTCAAATGTGAGATCGCGGCTGAAGCCTGCAACTGTTCCGTTATAGCTTGCAACACTGCCTGTTTCCGTTCCGATTATATCGCCATCCGAAACGTAACGGTAAATAATGCTTGCATCCGCCGCATCACCGTTTCTGCTGAGAACACCGATTGCGCCTCTGAATGCGAAGCTGAATTCACCGTCTGTTACAGTATAGGCTGCTTTGTTGTTTGTTGCAAATACAACATAATCAACTCTGCCGCTTTCATGAATAACCTTTACCGCACGGGCGACATCATCACTTCCGAGAGTATCGTCTGTGGAGATGTCAACTGCCTTCATTTCCTTTATATATGGTGTATTCTTATACGGTTCAAAGACGGTTGTATAGAGCGTATCAAGTTCTTTGTCGCTTTCACGAGTTACAAGAACATAGTCAAGCGTTCTCGGCATAACAAGGTTTACGGTTCTGTTGGGAACATAACCTGCAGCGATAACAACCTCATCAGGAATGAAATCATTAAGCTGAGTCATACGAAGCTTGACACCGTCACTGCTTATTGATGCTTTTCTATAGTCTTTAACATCAAATTCAACAGAGAATGTTCCGTTTTCAAGCTCTGTGTCACGGCGGACTTTTCCAAACCACGAATAACCTCGTGGATAAACCGTTTCATAGGATCCTATCCACGGTGAATTCGGATCCTGACCCGGTTCAAGGGAGATATCCGCATATGAGCCGATGTATTCGCCTGCCTGCTTTGTAACTGATTCAGTTACAAACTCGTTCTTGTCATTCCAGAAGCTCATCTCATATTCGCCGGTTTCTTTAGCCACCTGAGCACCTGTTATGTAATTGCCGTTTTCATCCCACTTGGTAGTGAAATCAAGTCCTGACAACGGAATTGCATTTTCCGCCTGGGAATGGAAACTGTAGGTATGATGCTTTCCACCCTTTACACGGAAGAAGTCAACGGTATAGGAAACATCATCACTTGCCTCTATCATAACTGCAGTTCTGCGATATTGGCTCGTTTCGTCATAAACACCCGGTGCTTCTATATCCATTATTTTGACGGCTCCCGCATCCTCAAAGTGAAGCGGATTTCCGTTCACCGCATAATTCGGCTGTTCCTTTTCATTTACGAGGACGGTATTATGCGAAATTGTTGTTCTTACCCACTGGAAACGATTCGGTTGATATGTCTTCTGCTCCGGCTCACCGAGATCAGGAGCGATATCGAAGCCGTAAGCATCCATACCGAGTGTGAGCGTATCTCTGTGCTTATGGCTCAAACTCGTTCCGCCATAATAAATCCACATATCGCGAAGAGTATTCTGTGCAGTCTGGCTCGTTACCTTTTTCGTGCGAATACCGTCGCGGAGAATTGCAAGGCCGTAGCCTGTGAGGTTCTTGCTTTCAGTTTTCATATTAGGCGTTATATGTTCAAGAACTTCCTTTTCAAGTCTTTCGGGATTTTTCTTGAAAATGCCATAGCTGAGTCCTTCTGCTGTAAAGCCGTTTCGCATATACATATAGTTTGCAATCTGCGGCCCGTACACCGTGTCTTTAAGATAATCAAAAGCATCGTAATAATAGGTTATATACTCAAGTCCTCCTACATTTGCAGTACCGCCACCATCACCTATTGCAAGGGTTTTGTTCTCGGTCGTGAAGAACGGAATAAGCCCTACAAAAAGCTCTGCAAATTTCGGATTCTCATAGAGATTATAATCTCCTTCACCCTTGTAATAGGAAAGAATTTCCGCCACGACATAAAGATTCTGAATAATGATTGCGTTATAGTTCGGGTTTGATTCATTGTTGACACCGTCACGGTCAACAACATCTATAAGCTGTGTCATAAGGTCGCCGCCGGTCGCTTTGTGCCAATCATTCGGAACTGTATCCGTTGTATAAATCCACTTAATCATCTCAGTTGTGAGCGGTTCGCGATCACGTACGATTGCAGCGGAAGCAAGTGCATTCTGCTTCATACCGAAGTTTCCGTTTATCTGCCTGCGCTGCATCGCATAGTAGATTTCATCCAGTATTCCGCGTTCCCAGTTATCCCAGATTTTTTCCGGAGTTGACTTATCGTTTTCAAGTCCACGGCGCGCAGCTTCCGAGGAAAGGAACTCAATAACCGTTTTGTCTTCAAGCATCGGGAAGAATGCATCACAGGCAAGGGCATTTCTTTGCGTATAATTTGCCTCGCTTATGCATCCGAAGATTTTTCCGACACCACGGTTTCCGTCGTTGTGGGCATATTTTATGCCGTCAATGCCCTCAAGGTCATAGCTCGGATAGATATCTGCAAGGCGGTCTGTAAGTATCGCACCTGCACGGCCGTATTTTGCATCGCCGCTGAAAAGATATGCACGGGTGAAATAGAGAAGTGCATCCTCCATTTCAGCATGAAGCTCTCGGTTATAAACTGCGATATATGTATGAATTTCTTCGCAGGTCTTCGTTGCCATTCTGCCCGGTCTGTAACCAAATCCGTCATCTACGCCCCAACGAGCTCCGTCAACAGCTTCCTTGGTTCGTGGGTCTGTATTATATGTTGCAGGTTTTGAAGGGGCACAAAGCTCGGAATAAAGCTCATTATAGAGATATCCTTCGGGATTTCCGTAGCCATAGAATTCATACCAGGCATCGGAATATTCTTCCGTCGGCACCTCGCAGGAGCAGACCTCACCGTCATTATGGAAAAGCATCTCGTGGTGAAGCTGACGGGCTCTTGCAACATCAAAGTAGCCTTGTTTATCACGGCCGAGCTCAAAGAAGCTTTCAAAATCATTACTCGGGAAAATACGCTTACATTCCTGGCACTGTATTTTCCACGGGCGCGCAATAACATTTACGGTAAATCCGGAAACAAGGCCGCCTGCATACTTTGCCGTCAGGTCTGTTCCGCAATAGCGGCAGAAATATGCATTCGGATCGTCCTTAAGGCTTGCACGCACGCTTCTGGGGATTCCTTCACCCGGAAGCTGTTCATATATGGCCATATAGCTATTGAGATATTTTTCTGCTTGATTTTCTGCAGACCTCATCTGGCTCTTTGCCCAATCGTATTTGCTTACATTTTCGGCAATAGCCTCTCGCTTTTCATAAGTATAATATGTCGGTTCACGCTTTCTGTCGTCAACAACGACCAAAACGGTTGCAGCTGCCGTCATTTTCTCACCACGGAAGGTTGTATTTGCCGTGATTTCAACAGTTCCGGTCTTTTTACCACAGATAACACCCGTTGTATCAATTGAAACAGCACCGTCTCCGCTGTATGTATAGGTTATACTTTCTGCCGGAATCACAACGGAATTTCCGCTTTCTCTTTCAAGAATCCAGGATATATCCGCAGTTTCATCTTCATAAAGAGTGTCCTTAACGCTTAATGAGCTTCCGATAATCGGAGTGTTGTCAACTGCCGTTACAACAAACTCATCACTTACGATATTTCCTGCCTTGTCTTCAATCTTCACGGATATGGTTGCCGTTCCGTCTCCTGTTCCCTTTACGATGCCGTCAGCCGAAACGGCTGCTACCGCAGGGTCGGAGGAAGATACGGTCAGCGTATAGTCATCAGGACTGAGAACTGACCCGTCAAGACGGCTTGCAGTTATGTTTATCTTCGTTGTCTCGTTAAATTCGAGCTTGTCCTTATCGATATACATATCAATATAATGCATATCATTTTTTCCGTAAAGCGTGAGCTTTTTGGGGAAATCATAGCCATAAACCGAATCTGCGCATCGTTTGAATACAAGTCTGTATTCTCCGGCATTTTCAAACTGAATTTCACCAAACTCTATTGTTTTTGATTCGTATCCTACAACGGTTTTATCATAATAATTTGCGGTTCCAAGTGGGGTTTCTGTTTTCAAAAGTTCAGTGATTTCTTCCCATGTATCAGTTGTGTCATTCTTCGGGATGATGAATATATCACTTTTTGTTGCATATGTACTCTGAACGGAATGCAGAAACTCTGCAATATATCTGCCCTTTGCAGGAACTTTTATATCAAGGGCAATCCAGTCATTAACTTTCGGAAGCTGCATACGAAGATATTTTGCAGGATTATCCGCTGCGCCTTCATACATAAATATCTGTCCGTATTTCGGAGTCCACGCTGCATTTCCGCCGACCATACCATACTGCCAGTTGCCGACACCATCAGTACCGGTATAATCGTATGTTATACCACGGATATCTCCGGGATATGTCGCAGCATCAAAGCCTTCCGGGGGATTGTTTACAGGGTCCCACGACATATTTCTTTCATAAAAATTATATTCAACATCAATTCCGGGGAAAGCTTCGGGAAGCTTTGTGACCGTAATCTTTTTCATTACGGTTACAGCTCCTTTTTCACTGAGGCTTATATCGGCAGTTATTGTTGCTTCGCCAAGTGCTTTTATTATAAGTGCATTACCCTTAACCGGAATTTCAATGATTTCCGGATTTGAACTATGATATTTAACCTCTGCACGAGTTAAATCTGCCGCACTTCCATCGCTCATTTTACCTGAAAGGGTGACTTTGCCACCTTCGGATATGTCCATATCGGCATACATAAGAAGTGTATCTTCTCCGCCGTCAAGGATTATATTTCCTGCAACAGCAAATGCATTTCCCGAACTTTTAGGCGCACGAAAAGCAACTCTGTTGAGACCTTTTTTGAGATTTACATTTGCAATATAAGACGGATTTGCGTTAAGTGTTTTAAAATCATCGGCATTTGCAGCAAGCGTATTGAAACTTCCGACATAATATGCATCATCAATCGGTGAATCGGTCGATGATCCGTCCGAAATATATACACCTACCTCGCAGCCTTCCTTGTGCATTCCGTGTTCAACATACATCGTATAGATGCCATCCGCAGGAACATTTATGACAAATGAAGCCCATCTGTTCTGTCCGATGCAAAGACCTGAATTTGTATATGAAAACGCCCAGTTGGGAGTTTCCTGATCCTGGGAATTTGCAACATAGCCCCAGAAGTTATCATTACTTTCAAGTGTCATTTCCGCAAAAGCAGGCTTTGAAGTGATGTTTGCTGCAGAAACAGAAGCAAGGTTATAATATGCTTTGTATCCTGTTTTTTCTGTGGAGTCAACTATAAACGGAACTTCATAGGTGAGTGCCCGTTCTCCGACAGAAAGAGTTACCTTTATTGTTATTCTTCCGTCTTTGAGTCCTGTGATTTTTCCATTTTCATCAATGCTTACCACAGAAGCATCGGACGGCTCATATGAATATACAACATCTCGCGAAATGGTTTCACCTTTGTTCATCCAGCCATCCGCCAAGACATAGGCTGTTTCTCCCGGTTTGATTTCCTTTTTAGATGTTGTTACGGTTGCATACATAACCGCAGAAGCAGAAGTATCTTTTCCTTCAAGTAAAAGCTTGTGAGGATATTGACCGTATGAACCGCTCTTTGTTCCTGTTGAACGGAATATGAGATAATATTCTCCTGCAGCGGGAATAGTTATATTAGCCGTATCACTTTCTGCATCATATATGTTTACAGACTCCGCTCCAGTGTTAAAATAGCAGATATCTTTAAAAAGATTTATCTTATCTTCGTTTGAATCCACTAATTTAACATTTGAAATATCAGCAGATGCCGGGATAAGGAACACATCTCCCACACCACCGGTTTTAGCATTTTGGTGATAGAGAAGCTTTGCATTGTATTTTCCGACATAAGGAATATTGAGTTTGATTGCACCGAAATCCTCCGTATCATACATAGCTATATATATGCCATATGCCGATACGGTTTTGATTGTTGTTCCGCTTACGTTTACATATTCCCACGTTCCGTTTGTATTGTCATAACCTGCGTTGTTATAGCCAAGTGTAAGAGAATCCGATGTTTTGCCGTCTATCTGATTGAAATCATATGTGAATGACGGTGCATCGGGAAGCGGATTTGTTACCTTCAGCGAAACAGTTTTTGTACTTTTATGAGTGCCGCAATTGGCTGTTATGACTATTTCAGCCGTGCCTGCAGAAATTGCCGTAACATTTCCGTCTGCATCAACCACGGCAACATCTGTGTTTTTGGAAACATAGCTATATGTAACCTCTCCGGGTAACGCTCCGCCATCCGACATTTCTGCTGAGACGGTAATAGCCGTCGTTTCTCCGACTTCAATTGAAGTCACTACGAAAGAAGATGAAATCTGCAAGCCTCTCGGAGTGAGGTTCAGACTTGTCGGGAGGAAATACTGGAAGGTCTTTGTATTTCCGCTTGCCTGAATTGCCTCATTCTCACCATTCGGAATCATTATAAGATAATATCTTCCCGAAGCAAGCGTTATCGGTGCAAACTTATCCGAACCGCTTCCACCGTTTCCGTAAGAATCCACCGTTCCGATATAATACTTTTTATCGAGAGTCTTCACATAGTCAGAAAGCGTTGCATTTGTCGGAGCAGTATCACCTTTCGGAACGATATACAAATCCACAATAGGACCGACTGCGAATTTTGAATAATTCATAGTCGGGATAAATTCTCCGCCCTTTG
>JAFQVE010000554.1 GCA_017408185.1 Oscillospiraceae bacterium
ATAGCCTGCGTGTGTTATTTTGCCGAGCATTTCATCAACGCCGGAATGAATCTTTGTTGTGTCAATTGATGCGGAGAATCCGAGTGTTTCGCCACGCGCGCTTATTGCATCGGAAATTGCTCCGACAAAGAGAACATCCTTACCTGCGATAGCGCACTTGATTCCGTCTGCGCCTGCGCCTACGGCGGCAATAGCAGATGCGACAGCCATACTTATGTGATCGGACGGCTGAACATAAACATCGGCCTTAATCTCCGCCTTGAGTTTTTTCGTCAGCTCTGCAATTTCCTCCGGAAGTGATATTCCCGCATCGTCACATACAGTGATGATGCCCGCGCCGCACTTCTCGGCTGTCTTTGCAGCCTCGATAAGGAAATTGATATCTGCGCGCGTTGCATCAAGCGCAACAAACTCAACATCGCCGCAAAGCTTCTTTGCCTCAGTGACAAGCTCCTCAATCTTCGCAAGCATCTTCTCGGACTTCATATGATGGATATATTCCATCTGAACAGTCGAGGTCGGAACAACAACCTGAAGCCTCGGCTTTGCTGCATCCTTAACGCATTCCCAGGCTGCCGCAACATCATCCGCCGTAAAGCCGACAGGAATTGCAACAGCACTGTTTTTGACATTCTGTGAAATCGTTTTATAAATAATGGTATCCTCGCGTACACTCTTTATCGGAGCAAGCTCAATTGCCGCTGCACCGAGCGAATCTGCACAAGCCGCAATTGCTGTCTTCTCGCGGAACAAAAGCGATACCTCACGGTCGCTTGCAAGCTTATTCAAGGTGATGTCTGTAATGTTAATCTTCTTCATTTGGTCGAAACCCCTTTCTTTTTTCTCTTCGATTTTTCGGGTGCCAACAAAAAAACACTTTCATCTCTTTGTTGACTTAAAGAGACGAAAGCGTTAAACTCAAAATTTTAAACCTTCCGCGGTACCACTCTTTTTCATCCTTTGCGGATGCCCTCAGATGCTGACACATCTTAACTCTGTTACGGGAGTTCCCGTCCGCCCCTACTGACTTTCACGGCGACCGCTCCGCGGTGAGTTCTGCAGTTTCCTCTCAATGTCTCGCACCAACCGACATCTCTCTTCAAAGCAAGAAATGTTGCATACTATTCCGCATCACAGCGTTTATATTTAATTGTGAAGTATTATATCATCCGCATTTTTATTTGTCAAGAGTTTTTTTCAATTTCTCAATATCTTCTCCGAAAACTTTTCCCATATCTGCAATATAGCGAAGTAAAACGGGAACAGCCGACGGTGCAATGCGCTTTAAATCATAATAACTGAAGGTCTCAAAATTAAGTGTTCCATTATATCCGATTTCGGAAAGAAGAGAGCAGAACTTCACCCAATCCACCTTTCCGGAGCAAGGGATTCCATGCCAGTCTCCTCTGCCGTCGTTGTCGTGGATGTGAAGAGCTTTGACTCTCTTGCCGAGCTTTCGAAGATAGTCATCCATCTCCCAACAAAGCAGATTATTGTGTCCCACGTCAAAACAAAGTCCGAATGCTTCATAGCCTGCGATTTCGTTAAGCTTGTCAATAAGCTCTGCCGCTTCATCGGGATTTGCACACGTCGCATCATATGATTTTCCTCCAACGTCCCAGAAAATGTTTTCGAGAAGCACCGTAACTCCCGTTTGGGAAATTGCAGGAATCATAGATGAATACAAGTTGATATTCTTTTCGATTTCTTCTTCCTTTGTCATATCCGAGCCATCATATTCTCTTGAAATTCCATGGATGACGAGATATGGGATTTTCTTTTCTCCGCAGAGCCGGATGCAGTTTTCATATATGCCCGGAATTCTCCCGTTGATTTCGGGAAAGCCTGCAACGTATGACGGAAACGGCGCGTGCGCCTGAACGATTTCAAGCCCGCTCTTTTCAATTGCGGAAAAGACGGGTTCATAATACTTTAAAACCGAAGGCATATCCTCTTCAAAAATGCAATGTCCGAGCTTGCCGTTTCTGACCTCAAACTGATCCCACGCATCGTTGAAATTGAGGTCAATCCCATCAAAACCCGCTTCGCGAATCATCTTACAACCATTCTCATATCCGAAGAGATTTACGAGTTTTCCGGTATGCACACTAATCTTCATTTTGATTCCCTCCTCAGAATATCATTCAATTTTTCTTCAAAACGAACATCCTGCTCCTTTGTCCTTTTCGGTGGACCTTTGATTCTGCCGCCGGCATTTCTCACCTTCTTTGCAGTGTGTCTTGCAAAGAGAAGCCCGTCGATATTATCCTCGGTATATTCGCATCCGTCCTGATTTATACAGATTGCACCGCGTGAGAGACACATTGATGCAAGCCCGTAATCCTGCGTTATAACGATATCCCTGCGCTTTGCAAAGTTTGCAAGGGCAAAGTCCGCGCTGTCCGCACCCTTTGGTACAACGTGGGTTTCTGCGCCTTCTTTTTCAAAAACGTGGCAGGTATCGCAGAATATATGGCACTCCGCATCCTTCTCTCTCGCCGCCTTCAGTGCAATATCAACAACGGGACATCCGTCCGCATCTATAAGAATCCGCATAAAATCACCTCTTGAGATAATTATATCATACTGCAAATCAAAAAGCAAAACGAGCCGAAAACGGCTCGTTTTATTACTGTTATCTGTTGTATACTCCGTTGTTGAGATAATCGAGAAGCTCATCCTTGCTCATTCCGTCAATTCCGAGATATGCAAGGTTATATCTGCTTTCCTCAAAGAAGCTCTTGTTGTGCATTGCACCGGCAAGAACTATCATCGAGTCGATAATCGGAGTGGGTACGCCATACTGAACGCCGAGGTCGTGATAGATTTTGCAGCCTATCGGAACGTCCTCTGTCATATAGCGGTGGTGGATTGAGTTCGGACCTGTATTGCCCTCGTTTGACGGCTGGTCAAGCGGAAATACGACATTGTCGTTTCCATCCACATCAAGCCCCATATATTCCTGAGTGAGAACGCTGCGGCGAGAAAAGAACATTTCATATTTATATCTCGGGCAACCTACGCCGATTGCATCAGCAAGTGCAATCTCTTCATTATAGAACTTATACTGCACCTCGCAGATGGACGGACAGAGCCCGTGGGAATAC
>JAFQVE010000555.1 GCA_017408185.1 Oscillospiraceae bacterium
TCCGTTCTTAAGCTTTATCTTCACTGCGGCAACCGGCTCGTCCTCGCGCATCGGCTTGCCGTCGCGGCGTGAAACGCCAAGGCGCTCCATACTCTCAATATTGGTTTCTCCGATACATGGCTCGATAACTGATGTGAAGAGAGTATCAAGGTCCTTGCCGCTTCTGCGTACAAAGATATAGTCAAAGTGGTCGGGATTTCCTTTTGTAATCGGCGGTTTGCCATCAGCCAGTGCGACCTCGGTGATATCGAAATCGTTAAGCTGTGTAAGCTTTAAATGCCAGTCCTTTTCCGGAAGCGGCTTTGCGTTTCTGAGCATATCAACATCAAAGTCTGCGGTAAAGGTTCCTGTTCCCGGCATCTTTGCACGCTCTACATTATAGATAAAGTTAAATCCGTCCTCTTTATCATAATAAGTATCCTCTGCGTACGGAACATCGGGACCTGCATATGTTCCGATGGTCTGTGGGATGAGATCAACTCCCGTTACCTTAGTGCTTTGCGACTGGGCGTGGAAGCTGTAAAGATGCTCATCACCGCCGACAATACGGAAGAAGTCAAGCGCATAGGCGACCGTGTCATCAATATCAACAGAGACAACCGTTCTGCGGTACACATCAGTTATATTCGGATATGCCTGCGGGGCATCGACATCAACAACCTGAATATCGCCGGCATCGTCGAAGTGAAGCGGTTTTCCGCCCTCACGGTGACTTATCTGCTGCATATCATTTACCATAACTGTATTATGAGATGCGGTTGCGCTGTCCCAGTTATGGCGTTTTGTTGCTCCTGCACCGACCATTTCGGCAGGATAACCGAAATCAGGTGACATATCAAGTCCGAACGCCTCAATGCCGAGATGGAGCGTGTCGTTATGATTATGTCCGATTGGTGCCGAGCCGAAGTAGAGCCAGAAATCACGCAGGCTGTTGCTTATTGCATTAGAATCTGTGGTTGTAAACTTTGTTCCGTTCTTGAGATGCGCAATACCGTAACCTGTTGTAATTGCGCTCTTTGTGTAGTCATATTCGCCGTACTTCTCAACAACCGCTTTGATTTCATCCTGAACGCCTTCGGGGTTCTTTGTGAATATATCACCGCGGATGTTTTCAAGATTCCCCTTTGCGCCGAAATAGAGGAGCTGGGCAAATATCGGCTGTTTTGTTGCTTCCCAACCCGCAAGCTCCAGATCAGTCTGTGTGCTGAATCCGAATGCTCCCGTTCCGCTACTATCACTGATGTTTGCGGCAACGGTTACGGTGATATACGGAACTATAATCTTAAGCGCCTTTATAAATTTCGGGTTCTTATAAAGGTTTGTATCCGGATTTGTATTTTCCTCGTAAATCGAAAGAATTTTCGCCACCGTCAGCAGGCTGTTCGGCATAATCGCATTGTATCCGACAGAGCTTTCAAGTGTTATTGCTTCTCGCTCTACCACATCAACAAGCTTTCGTGTGATATTTCCTCCGGTGCAGCCCTTGTCGCTGTCAGCTGTACCGCGCTGCATCAGAAACTCAAGAAGCTCTGCAGTTCGCGGGTATGTATCATAGATAACGGCAGCTTCCGCAAGAGGTGTGTGGTACAACCCGAAGTTACCCTGTATGGTTCCGCGCTTTACGTCATCAAGCACTCTATCCATAACGTTCAGCTCAAAGTTTTGGCGAATTTTTTCCGGTGTAGTTTTATCGTTTATCTCAGCGTTGTTAAGCTCAATTGCCTTTTTGCTGAGATAATCAACAACCCACGGATCGTCGTATACGTCAAAGAATGCATCATAGGCTTCCATATAAGTGTTTACAAGGAAACCCTCCCACGTATGACCGATGATATTACCGAGAGCCTTAGTTCCGGCAAAAGCTGCCATAAAGCCGTGGTTAAGGTTTTCCATCGTATTGTAGGTTGGGTAGAAATCCGCAATTCTGTCGAGCAGCACAATTCCTGCGCGGGCATATTTTGCATCACCCGTATAAAGATAAGCATCGCGGAAGGCTTCAACTGCCTGTTCTATCGTCGCCGAATTCATTTTATATCTTTGCATCCACAAGCCGAGGAAGGAATATACGGGAATGTATGTATGAACCTCACGGTCGCCTGCAGGTGTGCAGGTTCTTCCCGTTTCATAACCAAGGCTGTCATCAACGCCCCAGATGTAGCCTGCGTGCGGAAGCTCAAAATCTCCCCAGCCGTGAGTTATCGGATCTTTTGTCCGGGGGTCAATGCCGTAAGAGTCTTTATTCGGATCATAAAGCTCCGGATAAAGCTCATTGAAGAGGTTACCGTTCGGGTCTCCGTAGCCGTATGGGTTATCGGCAAACTGCTCGTAAGCTATATATTTTCCGGTTTCCGGATCGCGAACGCCGCGACCGCAGAGAATTCCGTTCTGTTCAAGAGCGTACGTTCTGTCAAACTCGCCATGCTCGTTAAGTCCGTTTTCATAGAAGCTTTCAAAGTCATTACTCGGGAAGGTTCTCTTACACTCCGGACACTGTATCTTCCACGGGCGGTTCAGCGGATCCATTGCCCACGGGAAACGGTCATATTTAACCATGAGGTCTTCTCCGCAATAACGGCAATAACGGGAGTCCGGGTCCGCCTTTACGCCGACAAAGTTTGAACGCAAAATCCCCTGCGAGTGAATCATATCGTAAATCTCATCGACATACGGCAGATACTTATCTGCATTTTTCACTGCAGCGTCCTTTGTGCTCTTTGCCCATTTATAAGTAGCGATATTTTCTCTTGCGTTTGCCACTCTTTCCTCGGTATAGTAGGTTGAGGCGACCTTGCCCTCACGCACGGTTACGGTGAGCACGCCATAACGCACAAGCCCGTTAATCGTTACCGTCGCTGTAATTTCGCACGTTTCATTCGAGGAGGCAAGCGGAGTTATAAAGCCGTTTTCATCGACAGACGCGGTTGCATCGTCAGAGCTTTCAAAAACGATTCCACCATTCGGGATAACCAACTCTTCGCCCTTTGAGTTATATGCCTTTACGGTTATGCCACAGCCCTCACTATAGGGAGCAAAGGTCTGCTTTTCCGCAGAAAGAACAACATCCGTAAACGCAGGTGCAAGCGCCGTGACGGTTATCGGCTCAGGCGAAGATACCTTCTCACCCTTGTAGTATACATCAGCCGAAATGGTTGCACTTCCTTCTCCGACCGCTGTCGGTATACCGTCAACA
>JAFQVE010000556.1 GCA_017408185.1 Oscillospiraceae bacterium
ACGGTTGCAGATTTCACACGCGAGCTTTCGCTTGAAAACAGCATCACGGTCAAGACAAGCGATGATGTGGATGTCGACGCACTCAAAGACAAGTACGTCTTCGTCGAGAACGACGGAGAACAGAACGGCGTCTACAGAATTTGCGGTGCGGAGAAAATTGACGGAGGAATAAAACTTGATATCGGCTCGGTTTCCGTCATAAGAAAATACCGTGATTCTTCGGATACTTCCCTTGGATTTGTATACAACATCGCAAAGGGGCAGAGGATTTCAATTCCGCTTTCAAATGTCAACGACGGTTCTCCCGTATTTGATGCGATAAATGATAATCTTGCAACGGCAGCAGGAAGCACCATCACAATTGCACTCAACGCAGAGTGTGAGGACGGCAGTGCAATCACATACGACGGAACGCTTCTTCCGCGCGGCGCTTCCATCGATGAAGCAACAGGCAAGATTACGTGGAAACCGACAAGCGCACAGACCGGAAAAAACCATTTTGCAATTACCGCACGCGATGAAAACGGAAGAGAAACAGCAACCCACTTTATCGTAACGGTTTACGGTTCAACTTCCGGCTCAGGTTCCGGCGGCGGTGGCGGAGCAGCTCCTGCACCGAGCACACCGTCAAAGCCTGCAGAAGATGACAAGAAGGAAGACAAGGAAGAAACGCCCGTAACGCCTGTTGTGCCGTCTGAGCCTTCAACACCGTCGGTTGATGAAAACGTACGCTTCGTTGACCTTGGTGCCCACGCTTGGGCAGCTGATTCCATCAACGCTCTTGCAGACGAGGGAATAATCAAGGGCACAAGCGAGAACACGTTCTCACCTGCAGCAAACATCACACGTGCTGACTTTGCGCTTCTCTTGGTTCGCGCTTTCAAATTGACAAGTGAGAACACGGAGAACTTCGCAGATGTAGCGGTTTCCGACTACTTTGCTCCGGAGCTTGCAATCGCAAGAAATACAGGCATTGTAAACGGTATTGGTGATAATAAGTATGCTCCGAGAAATACAATCACACGTCAGGATATGATGACGATTGTATACCGCGCACTTAATGGCCTTCCCCTTGATGGGAAGGTGGCGCCGGAGGCGACGGATGAGGTGTCTTACCCCGACTTCGCTTCTGTTGCAGACTACGCAAAGGATGCAGTATCAGCTCTTATCAGTGCAGAGCTTGTAAACGGAAAGAGTGGCAAGATCGCCCCGACCGATTACACAACACGCGCCGAAGTTGCAGTTCTCATTAAGAGAATACTCGACTATATCGCGAAATAAACCAAATGAAAAAAGAATCCGGGATGAAAATCCCGGATTCTTTTATTTAACCCACAGGATTCTTTCTGTGGGTTTTATTGTTTTTCAACCTGATTATATTTTTTGAACGGAGAGGCATCGAGCCACGCCCAGCGCTTTTGCAACTCTTTATCTCTTTCTGTTTCACGCCTTGTATATTTTTCTCTGAATTTTATTGGGGGCATACCGATAAGTGACGAAAAGGCATTGACGAGCCTTGCTTTGTCATAAAGGCCGATGTCGGATGCGATTTCGCTCAGGCTCTTTTGCGTGAATAAAAGAAGATACTGCGCCTTTGTGATTCTTAACGCGAGAAGAAACTTTGCCGAAGTAGTGCCGGTTACAGCCTTGAAATTATCTGTAAACATACGCCTTGACATCATCGCGACGGAAGCAAGATCGTCAAGTGTGATTTTTTCTCCGAGATGGTCTGCCATATATCTTATAGAGGTTGTGATAGAGTTAGCTCTCTCTGTGATGCATATCATATTGTTGTCATCAGCTGATTCTTGGCAGAGCAGGCGGAAAAAATCTGTAAGGTATGTTGCAATTTTGCCAAAGTCCATTTCTGATTTGCGCGAAAATTCGGAAAGTATATTCCTCAGATGAGAATCAGCGATCTCTTTGTTTTCATTCTCAAATTTATGGAATGAAGGAATCGATTTTTCTTCAAACCGTGCGTGTTTATTGGAATAAGAAAAAAAGCGATAACCGAGATCGATAAGATAGCGGTCTGTAAAAGAAATTGAAAGGACGACGGGAGTGTCCTCTGATTCCAGTGTGTCGATGGAGTGTTCGACATATGGAAGAACGACAACGCAGGAACCGGGAGTCTGAAAATATGTTTTGCCGCCCAGTGTGTGCTTCATTGTGCCGCTGAATACATACCACATCTGGACATAGTCGTGCCAGTGCAGTTCATTTTGTTTTCGTGTACACAATGTTTCTGCCGTAAGAGGCAGATAGAATAACGGCGAAGTAGAGGTTATAACTGTGGGTTCGTGTATCATAATCATAGCTCCTTGCATCTTGCTTTTGGAACAAGTATAACATAAAACGCCATATTTTACAATGGGTGTGGTAGATTTATAAAGCTGTTACAAATAAAATTATATTATAAAGAGCCAAAGTAATTTTTGAGAAAATTAAGAGAGGAAGGTGCGATAGATGAAGTGAGCTTGCTATATGGTCGGGTATTAAGCTTTTCGGAAAATATCCGATGGCTTGAAGTGCAATCAAAAAAATGAGGTGACTTTAATGAAAATCAAAAGAATATTATCGGTTATTATAGCTGTGTGTATGATGCTGTCACTTGTTCCTGCGCCCTTGGCGGCAGCAAACGATGCGGCAACGAGCTATGAGTATGTTACATCCTTCAAGAGTTTTAATGCTCTTGAGAAGATGTATTCCCTCGCGCGCGGAGCAACATTTGAAAATCCGCTGACGGGAACGAGTGCAACGGTCAATTTCAACACAGACCCCGTTCTCCGCAATCTCGGCGGCACAAAGCGTTTGCTTGGAAATATGGGGCTTATGAACAGAAACGCGACCTGCGCTGTCGGTGCAGACGGAAAAGAGTGCACACCGTTTTCCGTGATGAATCTTGACAAGACAGTACCGTGGGATGTCGTTGTCAACGCAGGAAATGCAGTCGAAATCACAAGCAATAATATTCCGGAAGGGTTTATGCAGAAGCTGTTTGAGGTAGCGCGCTATGGCAATAAGAACAGCGGATGGTTTCTCGCTCTGCGCCTG
>JAFQVE010000065.1 GCA_017408185.1 Oscillospiraceae bacterium
ATAAAAATGTATAAATTTGGGAGGAAATCAATTATGAAGAAATTACTTGCAATTTTCCTTGCAGTCACGATGATTGCAACATTTATCCCAAGCGCATTTGCAGTGGAAGGAGAGGAGGAGACATATGATGGCGTGAAGATGGTATATGATTTGATGAGCCTTGTAAATGGTGTTGATTATGGTGCCGGAACAAATATAAAAAGTACGTTGAATTATACTACAACAAGTGGTTTGTTCAGATACGTCCGTTCATCGGCAACTAATACTTCCCAGGCTATGAATGTTGTCGGTGATGAGGTGACAGCAAGCAATAAAATAACATTCGGCGGGAGTTCAGGTTACGGCTATGTAAGACTTTGGAACGCGCATTATGTTTGTTTTGAAGTTGTTGTTCCTGAAGATGGTACTTATACCTTAGCTACAGAATATTTGCAAGCAACACGTGGTGGCACGGTTAATATACATATCACTCCGGCGGATGAGTTTTATGCGTTAACAACGTTATCAACTGCGAAAGTACGAGATGATAAAGTTTTAGGTGAAGCAATCGGAAGCTATGACTGCAAAGGGAATGCAACGAACGAAAATTTCACAGCAACATCAAGGCAGAACCCTATATGCTTTGAAAAAACACTATCTGCAGGAAAATATATTGTTACCTATCAATCTGTTGGTGCAGAAGGTACCGTAGGTACATTCACTCTTTCCTCCGGCACAAATCCTGAGGTTATCACTAACGGTGGTAAGTTTATAGATTATGATGTCCAGACTGTTATGGCAGATAACAGTATTTATTATGTTTCTGCCTCGCAGGACGCCGTTGCAGAAGCAAAAAAAATGGACTATAATATGACCAATGGCTTTTTTGAGGTTTCTAATGCAAAAGGAACAATTACCGTTGGTGGAAGTGCTGCCACTACTTATCATTACTTCAAGCTGGCAGAGAATGCGACAATTGAGTTTAAGGTGAATGTTCCGGGAGAAGACACATATTTTCTTAGAACAAATTATCAGGTGGCAGGTTCATCATACGGAACAACGGTCGCTGTGCTTGTGGATGGAGAGAAAAAGGGAGAATATAACTGCTCGAGTAGCAGAGTAACGAACAACTTTACCGGTGGAGCTACAGGGACATGGATAAATAATGAAATCGTAACGGATGCGGGCGTTCTTTTATCAGCAGGTGAGCACACGATTGCGTTCACAGTTCCGTCAGACGGCACAAGTGCAGTAAAGTACGGTACGATTTGTTCCTTCGAACTTATCACAGGTAAGCTCGGCACGCTTACAACCGATATGGACGGCTTTATCAAGGTTGATGACACAACGCTTGTCGTTGATGAAACAGCGAATATTCTCGGTGCGGTAGTTTGTTCTTCCGATGGCACGGTCAAGGCACAGAGCAATGCAAATACAACATACGAAAGCTCTGATAAATCCGTCGTAAAAGTAGAAGATGACGGCACAACAATCACCGCAGTCGGAGCAGGAACTGCAGATATCACAACAACTGTCGGTGGAGTTACAGCAAAGCGCACGATTACAGTGCTTAATAAGGAAGTTTCCGGAAATGTTTCGCTTGGCGTATATTCCGATGTTGATGGTTATGTAACCGTAACGGTTGATGAAGTGGCAAGCAATGTGAAAGTAGATTCCGTTGCAGTCGGAAGTTGGGTGAAAGCAACTGCAAAAACAGATGATCCGGACTATATCTTCCGCGGCTGGAAGCGCGGAAGCCGCGATAATGGTGTCTGGATAAGCGAGAGCCCGGAAATTTCATTCCCGATAATGACAAACACATTCCTCACCGCAGTTTACGAGCCGGTTGCGGAGACGGAAGAAACGGTAGATGTTGAGTTCTTTAACTACAACGGTCAGTATCTTGATACAAAAGAGGATGTTGGAGACAAGGAGTTTTCAGCCTTCAAGCCGGAGCCGCCGTCACTTACCGGCTACAGCAATCCGTTCTGGACACTTGACGGTGTGAATGCAGTAGCAGATGATACCACATTCCAAAAGCTTACCCGCGTTGTTGCAAACTACAGAAATAAAGATAGCTTTGACATAACAATCGGTGATGGAATCACTGCAAAGATAAGTGGAACAGATACAATTGCAGTAAGCGGCGAGTATGAATATGATACCGTGCTTATCCTTTCATCAGAAAAAGAAGGTTCATGGTACATCGACGGAAAGCTTGTTGCATACGGAAATGCATATGCTCTCAACGTATGGAACGATGCTGAAATCACATTTGATGAGAAGGAAAACAATGTGCCGATTATCGCGCTTGACGGAGAGACAAAGGCAAACGGTGCAAGAATGATTTCATACGATGCAAATGGGAAAAACATCGCAGAGGTTGGTATTATCTTCGGCGAGGATGCTGAGATTACAAGCTTTGAGAGCAAGGCAACAGCGAAAAAGAGAGGAAACAGCCAGGGGCAGTTTACAGCGATGCCGTATGACGGCGACGGAAAGAATGCCCGCGGATACCTCATCTACAACGACAACGGCACATACCGCGTGATTTACGCAGATTAATAAAACATAACGGAGCGGGACGCAAGGGATTTTTCCCGCGTCCCGTTCAGTGAATAAAAAGGGCTATTGGTGCTCGTACACCTCATCCGAGTTTTGCGATGCAAAACCCACCTTCCCCTCAAGGGGAAGGCTGAAGATAAGAGCTACATAACACAAGGAGGAAGAATATGAAAAGATTTTTATCTCTCGTC
>JAFQVE010000066.1 GCA_017408185.1 Oscillospiraceae bacterium
CAAAAAGGAACAAATGAAAATCTAAATGGTTTACTTCGTGAGTTCTATCCTAAAGGAAGAAACCTTTCCAGAGTTAGTCCTGCTACATTAAAAAAGAACCTGGCGTTGATCAACGCCAGGCCCAAGAAAGTTTTACTTTATCAAAAACCTGTGGATTTATTTGATGCTTGCCTTAAAATCTGTTGCACTTAGTTTGACAATTCATCTTTCTCAGTTTTTTTGCATATGCAAGCACCTGTTTGAGCGCGTTTTCCTTTTCGATTCCCGCAAGACGAAGCTTGTGCGCATAGGAGAGCAGCTCAGCAAAATCTCCGCCCGGCGCAAGCCCTGCCGCTATGAGGTCGCGCCCCATAACATATGGCCGCGCCATATACTCGCGATATATCTCAAGCCGCTCTGTAAGAAACTCCATATGTGACACATAGCCATATTGCGATATTGTGCCCTCTCCGTCAGCCGTTGCAAGAAAAATGAGCGCCTGCGGATCTGCCGCGCGGTCAAACATTTTGTTCGTCGATTTCACGGACGAGCCGACAGAAGCCGCAATATTTGGCTGCATATGAAGCTCACAAAGATTCAGAACATAGTCAATAAGCTTTGTTTCGTTGGTTATTCTCTGCATAAATGCCTTTATCAGCGGAAGGCCTTTCAGCTCGTGCTCATATGCGTGGAGCTCTCCCTTTATAACCTCGGTGCATATCGCTTTACCGAAATCGTGTGCAACGGCGGCGAGCATGAACCCAAACGGATTTTCCGCCATATCTCTGTATTTCACAGCCGCATCAAGCACAAGCATCGTATGCGTCCACACATCACCCTCTGAATGATGCTTCGGATTCTGCCCGACTCCCGAAAGCGATGCAAGCTCGGGAAACCACTCATCGAGACAATCCATTTCACGGAGTGTTTCAAAAAATACAGACGGATGTTCCGCCTTGAGCATAGCCTTGCGCAGCTCTCCCTCAATGCGCTCCTTCGAAAGATGAGCAAGGCTCATTCTGCGGCACAGTGAAACGGTTTCCGGCGCAACCTTCGATGAAAATCTCGCGGCAAACTGCGCTCCACGCAGGACCCGGAGCGGATCCTCTGCAAAGGTCTCGTCATTCACGTGGCGAAGGATTCCGTTTTCAAGATCCGACCGCCCGTTGTAATGATCAATAATCTCGCCGCTGAGGACATCCTTCATAAGTGCGTTATATGTGAAATCGCGCCGTTTGGATGCGCCGTATGTGCCAATGAACGGATCGACGAACACATCAAAATCCTTGTGTCCGAGCCCTCTCACCTTTTCCTTTCTCGGCATCGCTATATCAACAGAATAGCCCTTGAGGTTATATATTCCGAAGCTTTCACCAATGCTTATCCGCTCGCCGAGAGAATCGAGAATACTCTCAAGAACCGATGGCGAAATGCCATGGATTTCTATATCAAGGTCCTTCACAGCCACGCCGCGCAGCTCGTCGCGCACACAACCGCCGACAAAATATGTACGGCCGCCGTGTCTTTCAACCTCCTGCGCGATTTTCTGCGCCATCTCCATATCACACGCGGTTTCAGCCATATATACACCTCCTCATGTTTTCTTCATCCGCAGATTATGCCTGCATATAAATTCTGTTTCCGCAAAGCCTTTCAAGATATTCTTCCCTGCAGGTGAGGAAAATCACCTGATGCCGCTTTGCACATTCGCCAAGAAGCTCACACGAGCGTTTCATGCGCTCGGCATCCATATCCGTAAACGGATCGTCAAACACGATAACCCCTCCACCATCGGGGAACAGATGATCAAGCACAGCGAGGCGGAATGCCAGGGAAACAGTCTCCTTTGTTCCCTCCGAAAGCTTGCCATAGTCAAGCAAGCGGTTATCGCTGTAGATGTTCATATTCAGCTTATCGGCAACCGGGAATTCAGACGAGACTCTGCCGTCTGTAATCGCACCAAGGTAATGGGTGAATCTGTCTGCGATATCCTGCATCGGGTTATCGTTTACATTTTCTTTCTGCACTCTGAACACTTCTGCTATATGCATCCAGTGTTGCAGCAGGCTCTTCTTCTCTTCAAATATCCGCTCTGCCTTTTCTGCCTCAGCGCGAGGCTCTCCCGTGATATTTTCGCGATATCCCTCAAGGCGGCTTGCGGCAGAGGTCTTTTCCGTCAACGCATTTTCGCGAAGCTCCTGCTCAAGCTTCAGCTTTTTTTGCAGGTCTGCAAGATGAGCCTCAGGATCGCTCACCGCGAGATACTCCGGCGGAATATCTTCAAGCGCAGCAACGGAGCTGCTCAGCTTTTCGAGCTCTTCCCTGAGATCATAGGCTTTTGCTTTGAGTTCCTTAACGCTTCCAAAATCCGCAGCATATCCTTCAACCACAGCTTCCTTTGATGCTATGAAGCCCGAAATGTCTGCACTTCCGCAAAGAGAAACAATCTCTCTGCCGATTTCTTCCTTCGGTCGGATTTGCTCCGCAACAGAGGCCGCTTTCTGCTCAAGCTCCGAAAGGGATTCGCTTCCCAGAACGAGCGCCAGCCTTCCCTTTGCGGCATCCGCCCTCAGCTTTATTTCCGAAAGCATTTTTGCAATGCCTTCAAGCTCATCCGATGACTTCACACTATATTTATCAAAAATTGCAAGAAGCGCCGTTTTCTGCTCCGCAAGCTGCGCCTCAATTGCGGCAACGTCAACATCAGCAGGCGAAAGCTGCAGCTCCATAACACCCGGCACCGTGATTTTCACAGCCTCGCGGATCCTTGCTTTTCCATCGGTAATTTCAACTGCCTCGCCTGTCCGCAGAGCTTTAATCTCAACACTGTTATCGCCAAGCATTCTTACAGCGGCGTTCAGGTTCATTCCGCAAAGCTTGTTTTCGAGCGTTGCTATGCTGCGCTGTGCGGCCTTCACCTGCGCAATTTCTCCATTCTCCGGAGCCGCCGCACCGGATAGCTTCTCCTCGAGCGGTGAAAGCTCCTCGGCAATCATCTTTGCTGCTTCATATTTGTCAAGCACTTCGCGCCCGGTCTTTTCCGCCTGCAACGCTCGCGCCCGTTCAAGATTTTCCAAAAGCACAGGCCATTTCGCAAGGATATCCGAAATTTTACGAAGCTCCGCTTCGAGCCGCGTCACCGCACGGCGCTGCTCACTCACAACCGCCAGCCTGCTTGCAAAAGCGTTGAATTTGTTATATTTTTTCTCCGCAGCTTGTGCAGCCGCATCACAATCGGCATATGCCGCCGCGGTCCTGTCCGCCTCCTGCTCAAGCCTTGAGATTTCATCAAGAACGGCTCTTGCATCCTCGAGGGCATAATATGCCTTTAAAATCTCTCCGAGTCCTGTCGCCCAGCGGCCTGCCTTTCTCACAGGCATCTCCCGCTCAGAATCCCAGTGTTTTCCGGCAAGCTCCTCTATCTTCGCGTTGATCGCCTGCTCTATTGCATCCATTGAAATGCCGTCACTCTCGGCAAATGCCTGCGAAACAGCATCTGATATTTCCTGCTTTGCATCCGTCTTTTTCGATGCATCAAGTATCGTCTGCAGCGAAATATCCGCATTGCGCTGGGATGAGAGGAGCATATCGGAATAGACGCCCTCGCCATAGACCAGCACATCTTTCAGAATTTCATCAATGTTTTTCTGATCCCTGATAACGCCCTCCGGCGCAGACAGCAGACAACGCGAATCCGCGCCCCATTCCTTTGAGAGCGTATACTCTCTGCCGTCCGCTTCAAACGATATCTTGCCGTCTGCAAAGTCTCCGGTGACGGCGCTGCCTCTGCGCGCACCCGGAAAATACAGGTCGCGAAACTCCTTGTCGCTTCTTCCGTCAATACGTGCATTCTGAAAAAGAGTGCGTGAAATGAGATTTACGAGCGTGCTTTTTCCGCTCTCGTTCTTGCCGTAGACGATGTTGATTCCGTCAGAGAAGGAGATGCTTCTGTCACGGATGCCTGCAAACTGTGTGCAGGATATGCTTTTTATTTTCATCTCATCTTCCCTCCTTCAGAGCTCTGAGCAGCTCATAAGCAAGCTGTGCCTCCTTCGGCTCATCAAGAAGAGCGGTCAGCAGACTTGCAGAAAACGAAGTCTCAGGAAATTCTGAACGTATGAGCTCTTCCGATATGAGCCTTGTGAGCGCATAGTCGTTATATGTTCCTTCGATAAAGCGCGCCAGCTTTGCGCCGAGCACAGACGCTCTGCTCTCATATTCCTCTGCGGTGACTGCACCGGAAAGGATGATGTCAACAACGCTTCGGTCATCCACCTCTCCAAGCTCACAATCGAGAATCTCCTCCATCCTTCCGGCCGAAAGAGAAATATTTTTTCGGCAAAAGTGAAGATTTCCCGAAACGAATTTCTTTGCGCGCACGGCTTTATCATCAGCAATTTCGACGATAAAGCACTGACCTTCCGTGTTGCAGGCAACGTCTGTCTGCACGTGTGTTCCTGCGTTGAAAATCTTTCCGCAGGCGGAATACTCTTCCGTAAGAGAGCGCGGAAACGGAACGTGAGTGTGCCCTATCAGCCATATATCAACAGGTATTTCCTCAAGCTCTGATCTCTTCATAAGAAAATATCTGCCCTCGTTGTCGATGGTTTCACCCTCGACTGCGCCGTGGGCTATTCCTATATGAAACGCTTCATCTGCGTCGATATCGGAACTTTTTATCCAATCGAGATTATTCTCGCCCGGTGCTGAGTGAACAGATGTGCAGAGCGCAGGATATAAGATGACCTCCGAGCCGCCTGCCGTCACTTTATAGGGGCGATAATCCGAAAGCAGCATAATGTTGTCATAGGACGGCAGAAGGTCTCTGAAATATTGCCATACCTTGACGTCTTTATCATAATAGTCGTGGTTTCCGGGAAGAACAGCCACCATACCCTTAAAGCACGACAGCATATCAAGAAGAACTTTTATATCCCTCTTGGATATGCTATAGGTATTCTCAAACAGATCTCCCGTAATCACGAAAAGCTCACATTCTTCGGAATTGGCGGCCGATACCATTTCTTCAAAAGCCTGTATTCTGCTCGCCGCAAGGATTGCCCCCTGCTCGTGGCTCGCATATCTGAGGCCTATATGGTTATCCCCCGTCACAAAGATTCTTATCATTACAAACACTCCATATATCTCAGGATGATGCCATTGTAGTTTAGTTAATTATATCATATTCCGCTTTCCAAAACAACAAAAAAGGGCTTTCGGCAAAATGCATTTTGCCGAAAGCCTCTTTTGAAGGTTATTTACTTCCGATACTGCCGGGCTTGTGGCACCAGCTCCTGTCTGTATCTTCTTTTATATAGCTCCTGACGATTGACCTGCAATCGAGGCAAAGATCGGAATATACCTCAACAACGCCGATAAGCCCGAATATCCCCGAATTGTATTTCAAGCCGACATTACCCGTCTCTGAGCTTTTGCCCCAGGCAACTCCAACCTCAATTCTCTCACTTCCGCAATACGGGCATTTCATAAGTATTACCTCCCAAAACAAAATTTATTTTAATAGACTTTCTGACACAGCTTTAAAGCAAATCATCACGTTAATTTTCCGATATAACAACCAACAGATCACGCTCGCCGAAAACAACAGTATCATCCTTGGACGGATTCACAATCACATCGCGCTTTGCAGCATCATTGTGTCTGTATCCAAGGTATATCTCACCCTTACGCGCTGCGCTTTCAGTCAGTATGTAGGAATCGACAGGAACGCCGATCGGCACATAATTCGCAGCAGGTTTCATATACATCTCCGAGCCGCTTTCATCCAGCAGATCATCAATCAGCGGTATTATGTCAGGGTTCTCGGAAATTTGCGCCATTATCAAGCTGGCGAAATTCGAACCTATAACAAAATCGTCAACCCTTGCCTGCGATGCCAGACGCTGATTATCAACGCTTCGCATTTCTGTTGTTATGGAGAAATTCAAACCGTTTTTATCGGCAATGTCACGCAAAAGAATCAACCTTAAAAGAGTCTGTGAGTCAGAGCTTTCCGGGTCCAGGCTGTCATCATTCAAAAGAAGGATATTATTAGCTTCTTTATTTATAAATTCGCACAGAAGCTCACGGGTAACCTGTTTGGTGCATATTGTAATATCCAGATTGTCATATAATCCCAGCTTCGCTTCATCCAAATCATCATCAACCACAACCACGTGTGTATGCGGTTCTACATATTTGGCATATTCTTCAAGTATTATCGGCAGCTTTTCGTTGCTGCCCAATACAATCAGATGATTATTTGCCGTTGCGGAAACACCTGCACTGTTGCAGATTTTTGTCTCATCCGCAATCTTTGCCGGATGATAATTATAATCTCCGTCGTCAAATTCCAGAAGAACGATTTCATCGTCTTTCCCGATGACGGTATCCATCGGAGGATTCAACCTCACTTGACCGTCTGATTTCAAACCGACTGCCACTGCATTCGAAAAGCTCATCAACGCTTCTTTAAAGCCTTTCCCTGCCAGCTCCGGAACCCTTTCAAAATACAGCTCATTGCCGCTGAAGTTGAACAGCTCTGTCAATACCTGCGACAAACCGTGCTGACGGCAGGTGTTTGAAATAATACGGGCAATTGCATCTTTTGCATAGATAATTGCAGCGCGGCCTTCGCCTGCAATATTCGCCGCTTCCACGTATTGATTGTCCTGCAGAGAAACAATGAATCTCAGCTCAGGATTCATCAGCTCTTTATTCTTTATATAAGCCGCAAGAGCCAGCAGAATCTTCACAGTTTCTGCATCGTCGTGAACATTGATTATCACAGACTTGCAGGTTTCCACAGAGCAACGCTCCAGAGCATAGCTCTCATACAGCTTGCCACTGCGGCAAATGATTCTGGTTGTTCTGTTGTCTGAAATGCGCGAGGAGATTGCATCCTCGATCTCCTCTTTTGCCTGCTCTCCCAGAACCACAATGCAGGCATCCTTCTTATTGGAGTTATCTTCAATAAGCTCCTCAATAATCGCAAACGCATTATTATCAAACCCGATTATAATTGTGTGCCCGTCCTCCTGCACAACGGATATACCCTTCCGAAGATTGCTGAGCTTTTCCTCCACACCTGTTGCAATAACACCAATCAGGACACTGGTAAGAAACAGGCCGCAAAGTGTGGCAAGGAACATCAGAAGCAGATATACTATGTTATCCGTCGGTACACCTGCAAGATTGCCGGCATCCAATGTGTACATCAGGCTATACCATACCTGATACAAAATGCCGCCGTCGTCAGATGCGAAAGATGCTATGATTCCGATAACTATAACTATTGCCGCAGTAATCGCAAACAACAAAACAGACATCGCAATCGGCCCTTTTGACATCATACAGTCAAACCAATAGCTGATACGCTCGCGCAGAGTTCTTCTCTTCATTTTATCTCCCCCTATGTGATTATTCACTGCCTGAGTCATCGCATGGAACGAGCATCAGACAGCCAAAATCTCAAAACATCCCCCACTGCAGTATCCGGACAAAAACGTTTCATATGCTGCAAATGGCTTGAACGCAGAGTTTCAAGCCATTTAATGTTTTTAACGCTGTTATTCCTATCTTGTGTATTATATATTATAAACATTTATCACCAATTTTGCAAGTAAAATTATATTATACAGAACTTTATTCCCCCATATCGCGCGAAAAATCCAAAGATGTCCTTACTGATGCAGAGGGGGCGTCCCACCTGTGTTTATATCAGCTTTTTTAAATTAAATATGTAAAAACAAGTAATTGACTATGTTTTTAAAAGGTGGTATACTTTATAATGTATATTTATTTAAAATGCGGCAATTCAAAGGGGGTGTCGAGTTTCTTTCGAATCCGATATCCAATGAATTCACGGAAGTGTTTAGTAGAAAATATGAGGTATTTAAGAATGGCTACATTAGAGAAATCGATTCCATTTAGTCCCCCTGATATTTCCGAGGAAGAAATTCAAGAGGTTGCAGAAGCACTCCGTTCCGGATGGATTACCACAGGACCGAGGACAAAGCAACTCGAAAAATTGATCGCTGAATATGTGGGCACAGAAATGTGTGTATGCCTTAATTCGCAGACTGCTTGCGCTGAGACAGCGCTTCGGATTCTCGGCGTAAAACCGGGAGATGAGATCATAACAAGCGCTTATACATACACAGCAACAGCGTCTGTTATTGCTCATGTGGGAGCCAAAATTGTTCTGGTTGACACGCAGAAAGACAGTTTTGAAATGGATTATGATGCAGTTGAATCAGCGATCACAGAGAGAACGAAAGCAATAATCCCAGTCGATTTGGGCGGTGTAGTTTGCGATTATGACAAGCTTTTTAAAATTGTAGAACGTAAGAAAAATTTGTTTCGCGCAAGCAGTGATATTCAGAAGGCACTCGGAAGAGTTGCGATTATGGCTGATACAGCTCACTCCTTCGGAGCAAGTCGCGACGGACGTATGGCAGGTTCTATAGCTGATTTTTCAAGTTTTTCATTTCATGCAGTTAAGAACTTTACAACTGCCGAAGGCGGTGCTTTGACTTGGCGCACTATCGACGGCATCGATAATGGATATATATATAAACAGTTGCAATTATTCAGTCTGCACGGTCAATCAAAAGATGCTCTTGCCAAGATGAAACTTGGAAGCTGGGAATACGATATAGTCGGCACCTGGTACAAGTGCAATATGACGGATGTTGCAGCAGCTCTTGGACTTGTGCAATTCAGGCGTTATCCGGATATGCTCAAACGCAGAAAAGAGATTATCAGCAAATATGATGCTGTTTTAAAGCCGCTCGGCATCGAGACGCTTCCGCATTATACTGATACAGCAGACTCCTCCGGGCACTTATATATCACAAGAATACCGATGATTACAACTGAACAACGAAATGAAATCATAATAAAAATGGCTGAACACGGCATTGCCACCAATGTGCACTATAAACCTCTTCCTATGCACACAGCATATAAAGATTTGGGATTTAATATCGACGACTATCCCAATGCCTTCGAACATTTTGCAAATGAGATTACTCTGCCACTGCACACCTGTCTAACGAATGAAGATGTGGATTATGTGCTTGAAAAATACGTTGAGATATTGAAAGCATATATAAAATAATCGGAGGGATAAGGATTGTATCAGGTAATCAAGTTGAGCAAATGGAATATTGTGGGACTAAAAAAGGTATCCGACATTCTTTATGAATGTGGTAAGGATATGGCGAAAAAATATGATTTGCACCATTGGGACAATTCGCATCTTAAAAATCATATAATCGTTACCTTATGTGCCATGAAAAACAATATTTATTTAGTGTATAACGAAAAAACACCGGTGGCAACATTTCAGACACGAAAAATCGGGCAATCGTTTTTGTTTCAGAAGTTAGCAACAATCCCTATGTTTTCAGGGAGTGGTATCGGGAGTTGCTGTTTGACAGAGATCGAAAGATTGGCAATAGAAGCCGGATGCACGGAAGTTGTTTGTGAAGTCTATGATAAAAGCGAACACGCAAAAAGCTTTTATGAACACAGAGGCTATACAGCTTATGAAGCAATGAAAACATTGAAATACAACGAACTGAAACTGCGAAAAAAACTGTGAGGAAATTATGAAGAAAATACTAATAATCGGTGCCGGTTTTCTACAGAGTTTTGTCATAAAGAAAGCCAAAGAAATGGGATATAAAACATTGGCAGTAGATGCTGATTCTAATGCGCTTGGCTTCCGGTATGCTGACAAATATGAGGTCATCAATATCATAGATGAGAAAGCTTGTCTTGCCTATGCTCAAAAAGAAAATATTGACGGTGTTTTGACTGCCGCAACCGATTATGGCGTTTTAACTGCAGCATACATAGCAAAGCAAATGAACCTCGGTGGACTTGATTATGAAGTCGCAAAACTGATAAAAAACAAATACAAGGTGCGCAAGTGCTTATTCGAAGCAGAAGTTGACGATACCGAACTGGCCTATGAAGTGGACGAAAGCACGGATATAGCCTCTCTTTGCAGCAAGATATCATTTCCCGTTATGGTCAAGCCATGTGATGGTTCCGGCAGCCGAGGTGCCGCTCGTGTTGATGATGCGTCAGAATTCGCTTCTGCTTGCCAAAATGCTATGGCGGCCTCTATTACTCATCGTGCAGAGATCGAAACATTCATCTCCGGTCGTGAGTATGGTGCCGAAATTCTTGTCGTAAACGGTGAGATCCATGTTCTCAGTATCATGAGAAAATGGATGACGGAACCGCCATATTATGCTGAGCTCGGCCATGCCATTCCGACAGATCTCCCTTATGAGGTTGAAAAAAGAGCAAAACATTGTGTCGAAAATGCTGTCAAGGCGCTCGGCATAAACTTCGGCTCTGCTAATATGGATATGCTCATTACCCCCGAAGGGAATGTGCATATTATTGATGTCGGGGCAAGAATGGGTGGAAATATGATTGGTCCCAGCATCATTCCATATGGAACAGGCATTGATTATATGGCAAATATGATTCGCAATGCAGTTGGAGATGAGATCGACATGTCACCTTGCGAGCATTGCGCAGTGGCTACACGTCTGTTGACCTTTGGAGCTGGAATTGTAAAACAACTTCCTGATTTCGAAAAGATTGAAAAGGAGTATGGCGTTGAGATATATCATCATTTAGAGATTGGTCAGTCTGTAAGAGAATATCATATCAATCTTGATGGGTGCGGATATATCATATCAAAAGCAGATGACGTTGATACTGCAATACAAAAAGCAGAAAAGGTATTGAAGCTCATCAGGGAGACAATTTTTTAAGATATATTGAGGTGGATGATATGAGTAAGAATGATTATACAGTAAGTGTTGAAGATCTTTATGTCGAAAGTAAAAACAAAAGGAATTACAAAGGGATTTATCAAATTGTTTTTAAACGTTTTATTGATATTGTGCTCTGTATTATTATCCTTCCAATTATTCTATTGATAACAATCCCCATTGCGATAGCCATAAAAATAGAAGACGGCGGACCGATTTTCTATAAGTCTCGTCGTCTTGGGAAAGACTTTAAAGAATTTAATATGCTTAAATTCCGTTCTATGAAAGTGAACGCTCCTGACCTCAGGAATGAAGATGGCAGCACATTCAATTCTTTGAATGACAGTCGTGTAACTCGTATTGGTCGCTTTATCCGTGAGACAAGTCTTGATGAGCTTCCTCAATGTCTCAATGTTCTATTGGGACACATGAGCATCCTAGGGCCGCGAGCAGGAGATGTGGAATCAAAAAATACATATGAAGAAGATGAAAAAGACAAAATGCTCATTCGCCCCGGCATAAGCGGTTATGCGCAAGCGTATTACAGAAATAATTTGGGTGTAAGAGAGAAAAGACTGTATGATGCCTGGTATGCTCACAATGTTTCACTTTGGCTTGATATAAAGATTTTTTTCAAGACGATAGCAACGGTTTTGAAAAGAGAAAATGTATATACAAACAATGCACCTTCTGAAGCAAGGGCTGAGGGAGATGAAGTACCATTGGAGGCTACTAATGAGTAAGATACTGTTTATTTCCAACATATCAAACAGAATAACCACTTTTGCTACGGCAAGTATAGCTGCGTCTCATAGTTTGAATATGGAATTTTATCAAGCTGCAAATTGGCAGAATGCCGATCCATCGCAAATTGAGAAAGACGAAAAGGCATATGATATAAAAATCAAAAGCGTTCCAATTTCAAGAAATCCTCTCGCAAAAATAAATCTGACTGCTTACAAACAACTTATTGAGTTTATTAAGAAAGAAAAAATCGATTATATACACTGCAACACTCCGACGGGCGGTATCCTCGGACGTTTAGCCGGCAAGAAGTGCAATGTAAAAAAAGTGATCTATCAGGCACATGGTTTTCATTTCTATAAGGGGGCTCCTAAGAAAAACTGGCTTATTTACTACCCAATAGAAAAATGGCTGGCTCATTATACCGATGCTTTGATTACTATCAATAGTGAAGATTTTGAATTTGCAACAGCAAGGCTGAAGCTTCGGAACAACGGCA
>JAFQVE010000557.1 GCA_017408185.1 Oscillospiraceae bacterium
CATCCTTGCCGTTGCGAAGCCATATGTACTGTGCAAGCTGTTGCGCCAGTGACTCTGCCCCCTTCACATCTTTAATGTACCGGAAGCCCTCCGCAAATACACTTACATCAGCAAGATTCTGACCTGCATCGCCGTTGGCAATATCAGAATGCGCTGTCGCCCCACTGTCTGCTATCTGGGCATGGTGCGACTCCGCAAGAACAAGAGTCAGATACGGTGTAAACATTTTTAAAAACTTCGGATGCTCATACAAATTGAAGTTTTTTTCGCCCTTATATTGTGTCGAATACTCTGCAACACGCATAAGCCTCTGCACCCAGATGGAATTGTAATGCAGTCCGCTTTCATTTCCCAAGCCGTCGCGGTCAACCTCTTCTATAAGCTTATTCGAAATATGACCACCTTTTACATCCGGGTTATGTGTATCTGTTTCATTCGGATTTGTTGCAAACAACCACTCAAACATTTCGGTTGCTTCGGGCTCCTCATCCAGAACAACCGCTGCGGCACCCACCGCAGCCTGATGCATACCAAAGTTTCCCCATATCCGCTTTGTTTTGGCAGCATTGAATGTTTCAAGAAGAATTCCGTTTTTCCAGTTTTCCCAAATCTTCGATGCATCAGTCTTATCATTTTCGAATCCTTGTTCCTCTGCCTTTTCGGAAAGGAACTTGATTACCTCTGCATCCTGAAGCATAGGATAGAGAGCATCACAGGCAAGGCAAAAATTCTCCAACAACTCACAGTCCGAAATTCTTCCTCTTATTTTCCCGTATACTGAAACACCATCTGTATTCATCCACTGGCGGTTTGGAGTATTCCACGGAACAAGGTCGTAATCCGGCAAAAGATCAGCAACTCTGTCAAGCAATATCGCACCGACTCTGCCGTATTTTACATCTCCGGTGTACATATACGCCTTTGCAAGCGGAGTTATCGCTCTCAATTCCACATAACCCCAGAAGTAAAAGTTGTAGTATGCTATATAGCAATGGCGCTCTATTTCCGTTCCGGACGCATTCGATGTATATGGCTTTCCATTTTCATCCTTTGGAATATACCCAAGCCCGTCATCAACACCCCAAGTTGCCGCGCTCTCACCCGGACGCAGACCTTTTCCTCCGTTGATGGTTACAACCGTGCCTGTCTCGCCGCCATTTTCGGGAGTGCGCTGTTCATCAACCTCCGGATAAGAATCATTTTTCAGATATCCCTTTCCGTATCCGTAATATGCATCCGAGCCTGCCTCTGCCGTCTTATCTCCGAAAAGCTCTGCATGCTTATCAAGCGCACGCTGACGGTCAAAATACCCCTTTTGATCAAGTCCGAGCTTATAAAAGCTTTCAAAATCATTGCTTGGGAAAACTCGCTTGCAGTCCGGACACTGTACCTTCCACGGACGTTCAAACGAAGCTACGGTAAATCCATATCCTCCGTATTTTGTTACCAGATCTACACCGCAGTAGCGACATATGTTAAAATTCGGATCGTTAGGAGTTCCGACATGACGCGAGCGAGGAATTCCCTCACTCGGAATTCTTTCATATATGTCCTCCCAATCCGCAAGGCGCCGATCTGCATTACCAAGAACATTGGTTGCATCTCTCAAATCCTTTGCCCAGTCATATTTATTAACATTTTTCTGAGCTGCTTCGCGCTTTTCATAAGTATAATACGTCGGCTTGCTTTTTCCTTCGTGAAGGACAGCATTAATCTTTTGCTCCACCTTAATCTGCTCCCCTTTGAAAATCGCTTCTGCAAAAATCGTTACCTCTCCTTCAGAAACAGCACTTACCTTATTTTTTCCTGAAATTGCACACACAGATGGATCTGAGCTTGTGAACGTAACTGCGCCACCCGGCACTTTTATTTCATTTCCGCTGTTCATCACGGCAATAAGCGAAAGCTCTGCTTTTCCTCTGACATAGAGAACATCAGAAACGTCGATGTACGTTTTTTTCATATCTACGCCCGAATCATCAATAACCTCTATGGCAATTGTTTTTTTAAGCGTTGTTCCATCGGCAGTTACCGTCACCGTAATTGTTGCATTACCTTCGCTGACTGCGGTTACCAATCCGTTATTATCAACTGTTGCAACCTTTTCATCCGAGCTTGTAAAGACCGTTTTGCAGGCATCGATGGAAATCGATGTTACGTCCATACGATTTGGCTCAACATTAATTTGTGTTGTTTTATTGCTTCCGAGTGCAAGCTTGTCTTCCTCAGCCTCAACACGCAAACTCTTGAAAACATTTACGCCGTCAAGGCTCAGGCTCTCAAGGAAGAAATAGCCCGTCTTTCGGTCGGATATTTGCCGAAAAACTATAACGTATTCTCCCGCTTCGGAAAACTCACGTATTCCAAGGCTCTTCGTGCCCGATCCCCATGTCTTATCCTTGCCGGACAAGTAATCAACCGTGCCTATAAGATTTTTCGTTGTGAGATTTCCCGGAAGTTGAGATGCTTCCGCCTTTGGAAGAATATGAATTTCACTGATGCCGCCATACGGATTATATGTATCGTAATCAAAGCTCAGGGCATACTTTCCCGCCTCCGGAATATTCAGAGTAAGAGCCGCCCATCCGTTGTTCAACAGATTAAAACGAAGCCTCTGTGCATTTGATGCATAATACGCAAGAGCGGTGGTTGTTGTATCTTCACTTGCGCCGTACCATTCCCAATTTCCGTTGCCAGTCGGTGCAGTATGCGTATATTTTATATTCCTGATGTCAATAGAGTTTGTTCCTGCTCCGGCTGTATATCTGGTGTTTACGTTCCAGAAATTATACTCCTCTCTGACTCCCGCAAAACCAAGGGGCTTGGCCGGTTCTTCCGTAACCTCAAACTCACAGGAAGCATCAGAAGTAAATCCATTCGCTTCCACCGCTACGCTTATAGTTGTCTTTCCAATATTCTTCGGAATTATATAACCGTTAGGTCCTATCTCTGCAACGTTCTCATTTGAGCTTTTCCACGTAATTTTCGCTTCCTCGGCATTCACCGGGCTCCCATCACTCATATATGCCTCAACCTCAGCAAAACCGCTGTCAGCTCCGCTTATCCGTACCGCCATAGGTGCGGTAAGCTCTTCACCGCTTATGAGATCAAAGGTTCCGACAAACCCGTATCTGTGATCCACTTTGAAGGTGAAAACATAGTATCCACGCTCGGGAATTTCGATATTCTCTATCACATTCGGCGTTGTTACGGTCACAAAGCTCTTGTCCGCGCCTTTGCAATCGTACTTTCCGATCCAATCCGCTTCATTCACAGAAGCCTTTCCGCGCGACAGATACACATCTACATTTCCATAATCAGAGTATGCTACGTTATACATATCCATTCTGTACAAGCCGGGTGCCGGAACGAAAACCTCAAGCGCAATCCAGCGTTGTACATTCTTACTTTTATTGCTGAATATCTGAAAGCTTCCGTTGCGGTAATTGAAATTTGAGGAATCGGTATATCCGTCTTTATTCCCAAGCGAATCGTAATAGCTGAAAAAACCGTTGCTTATCTTTTCGTTGAAAGCTTTAAAAGGAACAAGCTGTGTTTTCTCATACACCGCTCCCAGCTTACTCATAACTGCAGCAATATCATATCTTATCGTATATCCCTTTTTCTCTATGCTTACCGGTATTCTCTTTTCCAGCTTGTATCCCACTTCATTTTCCACGGAAACAAGGATTTCAGCCATACCGTATCCAACCACGGTTACGGTTCCGTTTTGGGAAACCACGACAACCTCATCGTTAGTACTTTCGAAAACAGGGGCATACTCTTCTCCGCTCGCTTTCCCCTCACTCGTATAATACAATATTTCTATGCTTGTCTCCGGTGCTGTGTCCGGGTCAATTTCGTTTGAAAGCTTCGCTTCAATTCCGCCGAGCACGGTTCTGTCTCCACTTGTAAAGGTAAGGCGTCCCGGATACATTGCCTCCGTTTTTCCGGGATTATCGTTCAGTGCCTTGTACACTACAAGATGCTTACCCGCAGACAGCTTTATATCTTTGAATTTTCGTGTATTAAGATATATAGAACTTCCAAGTTCTGCATTAAAGTAGCATATATCTGTTGCTATGGCCTCCTCTTCCAAAAGCGCCGCCTCTATATTCTCCGTATCACCGGGCAAAATCCACATTCCTCCGGCAAGTGCCCCGTTGGATCCTGTCATACCATGACGGAACTCAAGGTCATATGTACCGCTTGCCGGCAGGTTGATTTCCAAAGCAATCCATTCATTAACATTTGTTGCCACCTGAAGTCCGTAAGAAGAATGTGGAATTACTGTTCCCGAAACCGTTCCCGAATGGTATCTCCACATCTGCTTTGTATCCTCATACGTAACCGTTGTCATATCATCTTCTCCGCGAACGAATGTATATGCTTCGCAGGTTACCATATCATAAACAATCTTGTATCCGTCGTCTGTCGCAGAAACACTCACTGAAGGCAGCATTCCTGCAACAATACAAAGTGACAGTATAAATGATAAAAATCGTTTTCTCATTTTTGTTTTTCCTCCTTTTTGAGCACGATGAGGACGGGGTTTTGTTGCCGTCCTCATTCTTTCAGTGCCCACTCTTATTCGCTGTAAGTAACTCCGTTTTCAAATATTGCATATGCGCGTGCGTTCTTTCCCGAGTTGTTGATTACGGAAAGCGCGCTCTTTTCTGTTGCCATGGAAATCTTATTTGACCAATTATCAACCGTCGGCGTTCCTTCTCCATAAAGAATTCCGCGCTCGATTGCATCGTCACAGCCGATAAACTCAGCAATATTTACATTTCCGTTCATCGTGCCTAAAAGAATTTTTCTTACGGATTCTGCAAGCGGTTCAATCTGCTGTTCGGTATACACTGCTGTGAGCGTGCAGTCCTCCCACGCGCTGAAGCTGTACTCCTTATCAAGCGACACAATCTCAGCTTCGCCATCGTTTACTGTCTTTGTCCAGTATGCAAAGACGTTATATCCGCTGCCGCCTTCGCGGGACGGAGCAGTTACCGTTACCTTATCGCCGTAAGCCGGAGCTGCTTTTTCGTCCTCAACTACCATTGTACCACCGCTTACCGTAATGTCAATGGTATCTTCTTCCTCATACTGCGCAACGAATATCATCGCTTTTCCGGTTGCAGTTACTGTGCTATCCGTCTTATACACATTCTCTGTTCCGGCGAGCTGCCAGCCCGATGCCGTTCCAAAGCCTGTAAGGCTCGGCAGTGCTTCTATATAAATAGTGTTTCCTTCTTTGTATGTTGCATCGGAGCGGGATATCAGCTCGCCGTTACCGTTGAGAAAAACAACGCTGACGTAATCAGAAGTCGTATCACGGTATACTGCTGTGAGATATGTAATTCCTTTTTGTGCAGTAAAGTCATACTTTTCGGTTTCACAAACTATCTTTCTGTCTGTTCCTATTCCGCTTGTCCAATAAAGGAATTCGCGGTTAGAAGTCTCCGGAGCGGTTATCGACTGTGCAGAACCTACTGCTGCATTTCGGCAAAGCTCGCTTACAAGTGTTCCCTCATCCGCCGCAACAGTTGATGTGAGCACCTTTATCTCTGCGCTTTCATCGTCAAGCGATACGGAATTTGAAGCAGCATTTTCAGGGTCTACCACTCTCGCTGCTGCCGCCGCAATTTGTGCATCCGTAAGCCCCAGGTTTGTGAGGGAGATGGAGTTTATTCGCGCTTCATAATATGTCGCGGTTTTATTGGCAGCAGTGACGGCTGTAGCTGCACCGCTGTCACTGCTGAGATCCAACACAAGCCAGTAGTCACCGGCACTCTCAGCATCAAATGGTCCTATTGTTTCTATCGCACTTGTATTTTCCTTTTCAGAATAAAACTTGAATTCCCCTACTTTGTTTTGTTCGGTACATACAGTGTTTTTATCAAAGCTTTCTTCTTTCTCAGTTATATAAAACGAGCCGTCCCCGCCGAACAATGTTCCAGATGAGTATCCAGTTTTAGGATTCTTTCTTCCGTCAACGGTCACATTATACTTTCCAGGGTGAGGCACACTTATCTGCAAAGCCAAATATGCACTTGTTGCTGTCGCTGTCTTGTAATTAAATTTTATATATCCGCCACTTTCAATGGTTTGTCGGTTTACCGCCACATTCTGTCCGTCCTTTTCTCCAGAGGAAGAAACGTATTCATAATCATCTGACAACTCCACATTTACTGTATCGGTCTTTATTTCATTAATACTGCGATAGGATTGACCGGAAGTTTTTCCCGCAACATCTGTAGTGAATTTGTACTCCGCTTCCGCACCGGTTGCAACAGGCTCAAGACTGAAAGCTTCAAATCGATTTCTCGAAATGTATTTCATGATGCTTGAAGTCCATTCGGGAATTCCATCAAACCCATTAGCAACAAACACAAGGTAATATGTTCCTGCTTCAACCTTTCTTTCAGGAAACGCCTTTCTGCATCCGGATATTTCTTCTCCGGCAGTGTACATATCAACTGTTCCGAGGCGATCTGCAGACTTGGCTTCGCGCGCATATTTTATTGCTGCACCACCTGTCAGCAGTTCTCCGGCTTTATCATTCTTTACGAGAAAGACCTCAACGGCAGACGATGCGTTCAATTTGCGATATTTGAGAACCGGAACAAATGTACCCGTCTTTGGCACCTCTATTTCAAGAAGAAATACCGGAAAGTGTTCATTTTTATCCGGGTTAAATTCCGGAGACATTGCCTGTGTCGTATCCTCGGTTGTCAGTTCATCACTTATTGAAAAAGACCAGTTCAAGCAGCCTGCATACGTTGCAAGGTTAACTGTATAAAAGTCCTCTGTGTCTGTACCACGTGTTCCGCCGTATCCCCACTGATTAGGAGATGCTGTTGAAATCGTATCTCCCGTCGTTGGCTTTTGGGCGATCAATGAATATCCACCTGTACCTGTATCTGTATCTGTTGAATGAGCCGCCTTTGTGAACACATACTCATACGTTTCGGGAGCCTCCGTTCCCTCCGGATAGGTTACGGCGCCTGCCATAGGGATGAACGATAACACCATTATCGCCGCTAGAAAAATGCTTAAAACTCTTTTCATTTCTGTTTGCCTCCTGTTATTTTAATCTTCTATTGCCGCTTTGCGCGACATTATTTTACAAATTTTATTGATATCAACCTTCGAAGAAGGCGGTAAGTCTTTTTCTTTTTTGTATCAATATACAAGCTCCCTGAAATTCTTTATGCGATGGAACGTAATCATATTGGTGTCATGTGCGCTCGCTGTTTTTTCATCACCCGAACGGGAAACAACAAGAAGGTCCTCTCCATCAATGTCCATACTTGCATAATGCCGTGCCTGCTTCGGACTGTCCGTTTTGTCAACAATGCCCGCAAAGCACCAGTCAACCATATTCTTTGAGAAATGAAGTGCGAGCCGCTCTCTTTCATCACTTGGAATACCGAAGCGTTCATCACTTAAAAACTCAATTCTCGTCATCGAGTCCCTTGCCTGAACCGAAAGCAGCCAATAGAGCTTTGTTACCTCATCGTATTTCACATAGAATTTATTTTGTCCGCCGGGCATCGGGAGAAAAACAATACGTTTTCCCGAAGGGGCTGTTTCACATTCAACATCTATAACCTCTTTCCCATCGCGTACCCTTTCTACGGCTTTCACAAGTGCACAATATCCGGTTCTGTGAAGGTTTGTTCGCATAAACAGATGCACTGTTTTTCCACTCGGGTCATACCAGTAATGCTTGGGGTCCGTTATCTGGACAATATTTGTTTCAAGCCATCCGGTTGCGTCTGTAAAAAACGGAATTCCCTCCCTGTCGTTTTTTAAATCATAACTGTGGCGGTATTCTTCCGCAGTGCATCTGACTCTCACTTGGCCAATTTCTCCTTCCACAGTATTAAAAAACGGAGTACCAATATAGTCGATGCTGTTTTCATCAACCACATCCTTGTATCGGACTTCTTCTGAAAACAGCCAGTTTTCACGCTTTGTCAAATCCGTTCCGAGATTACCTCTCATAACAATCGGAGCCATTATATTCGGAAACCATTCCGACCTGATTCTTTCATCTTTGTGCTTTATAATCTTCTCCATCGCGAGATAAACATATCCGTCTTTATACAAGGCATTTATCGCACAATGATGCCATCTTTCGCCTGCAGTAATAAAATGTCCCTTGCCCCACGTCTCTCCGTTATCGTCAGAGCGCATTATCACAAGGTCACATCCGTCTCCCGCCGGACAACATCCTAAAAGATAAACTGTATCTCCGTCTTCAAAAAGACTTGCATGAAAAAAGGGTTCCTCTGCAACAATGCGCCAAGTTTCGCCCTTGTCGTCGGATACCAGAATTTTCCCGTATTTATCGGATAAATCAAGGCTCGCTATGTATCTCCCGTTCGGTCTTACTATAATAGCCGGTGAAAAGCAAAAAAGCTTTTGCGGATCAGCCGAACGGTACACAACATTAAAATCCGGTGCTAATGACTTCATAACCGTTCTCCTCTCCTCATATTCCGAGATAGGCTTCAAGCCAGTCTGTTGCGTGCTTCATCTGCTCAACGCAGTCACGATGATATCGCGTAAGCTTTTCTGCGGGAACGTGGCGGGCATAATTTTCTGTATGTATACCGCAAAGATTCATATTGTATTTCGCAGTAAGCGGATAGGGCTGACCGCATTCGGTGAAGCCAAAGGTTCCAATAACGGACTGGACAAGTTCTGCCTTTTCCGGCTCTTTATCGTAGTTATCGCAGAGCCAGGCATAGAGCTTCGGGTGGAAGTTTGCCATGATGCCGCTGTATCCGCCGCAGCCTGCACGAAGCGATGCGAGAAGCGTCTGACAGTTGGCGTTCATAATCTTGAACTCCGAGCCGTGGAGAATTTCAAGGCGGCGCTCAATTTCCTCGATATCACAGCAGGTGTCCTTCATGAAATAGAAGCGACCTGTGCTCTTGCACCATTCAAGGATGCGCGGGGTTACAAGGCGCTTATAACCAAACGGACATTCATAGAGACCAAGTCCTACATTCTCCGGAAGCTTTTTAAGCAGTGCTTCAGCGTTGCGGAGCCACACGTCGTCTCCCTCGTTATTCAGGTCAAGGCGGCTTGTGATGAGAATAAGCGCATCCGTGCCGCTGTCGTAAATACGGTTAAGCTCGTCTGCCTGCGCGTCGATGGTCTCAGAAACATGCCCTGATGAAACAACCGTCATTTTCTTTCCGGTTTCGCGCTCAACGAGCTTTACCTCGTCATAAACAGTTTTATTAAGCTTTGCACATTCGTCAGCGTCAAGAAAGAAAATCTCACTCGACTGGCAAACGGAAAAAATTCCGTGGCAGTTATTTTCCGCATACCAGCGGACATATTCTTTTGCCGTTTCAAAATCAACTTTTCCGTCCGCGGTGTAGGGGGTAATCATAGTAGGATATGAGCCAAAATTGTATTCCATATTCATCCTTCTCCGAAAATCTTACTTTTAGCATTTTAATTATACCTTGTAACACTTTCGTAAACAATATAATCCGCAGACAACTTTTTATAATTTTGGGACACCAACATTGTTTTTGCAAAATTTATGTGTTACAATACAATTAAATGATAGAATTACGGGAGGATAACTTATTATGACTGCTCAGAAAGCAAAAAACAGACAAGCGTTTCTTGGCATAGAGCTTGGCTCTACAAGAATAAAAGCGTGCCTTATTAACGAAAGCTATGCCCCCATAGCAAGCGGAGCTTATGAATGGGAAAATAAATTCGAGAACGGGTGCTGGACATATGATATAGAAGATATCCACACCGGCATACAGCAGTGTTTTGCAGATTTGCGACACAACATCACGGAAATGAGTGATATAAAGCTTTCTGACATCCGCTCAATCGGTATTTCCGGCATGATGCACGGATATCTTGCTTTTGACAAAAACATGAAGCTTCTCACCCCCTTCCGCACCTGGCGCAACACTATAACCGAAGATGCGGCAGAAAAGCTCAGTTCCTTGTGAATTTCAATATACCGCAGCGCTGGAGCATAGCGCATCTGTATCAGGCAATACTAAACGGCGAACAGCATGTTTCCGAAATCGCACATCTCGCCACGCTTTCGGGATATATTCATTATCTTCTCACAGGAAAGCACGAAATCGGAGTCGGGGAGGGTTCGGGAATGTTCCCGTTTGACGGAGCAGATTACGACCAAAAAATGCTCGATATGTTCGATGAACTTATTGCAGATAAAGGATTTACGTGGAAAATACGCGATATTCTGCCGAAAGTTCGCTCTTGCGCGGACTCCGGCGCGGTTCTCACCGAATCCGGCGCAAGATTTCTCGATTTAAGCGGCGAGCTGTCAGCCGGAATTCCCGTCTGCGCTCCGGAGGGTGATGCCGGAACCGGAATGGTTGCAACAAACAGCGTACGACCGAAAACAGGAAATATTTCAGCAGGAACAAGCGTTTTTTCACTGCTTGTTCTTGAAAATCCGCTACGCAATATGTATCCGGAGGTTGATGTTGTTATGACACCGGACGCGTCTCCCGTCGCTATGATTCATAGCAACAACGGTTGCTCCGAGCTTGATGCATGGGTGAATGTATTCGGAGAGTTTGCTTCTCTTCTCAGCGCGGATGCGGACAAGACGAAACTCTACAAGCTTCTCTATGAAAACGCATTGAACGGCGATGGCGACTGTGGCGAGGTAATTTCATACAACTGCCTCGCGAGCGAACCGGTTTCCGGTGTAAGACACGGAAAACCAATGATTTTCCGCACTCAGAACAGCAAGCTCACCCTTGCAAATTTCTTTCGCTCACAGCTTTATGCAGCAGTTGCCCCGCTAAAGATTGGTATGGATATGCTCAAAGAGAATGAAAACATTTCTGCAAACAGCTTCACAGCACATGGCGGACTTTTCAAGGTTGCGGGTGTTGCCCAACAGCTCCTTGCAAATACACTTAACACTCCCGTTTCCGTATCCGAAACTGCCGGAGAGGGCGGCGCGTGGGGTATAGCTCTGCTCGCGGCATACATGATTGAAAACTCCGGGGCTTCGCTTGCCGACTGGCTTGACAGGCAGGTATTCGCACATGCAGACACAAAAACACTCTATCCCGACACCGCAACGCAAAGCGAATTTGATGAGTTTTTTTCTCTTTATAAAGCGGGCCTTGCCGCAGTTGATGCTTTCTGACAGACAATCACTCAACCGGAGGTAATGATGTGAAAATTTATTTTAAGCAGAATGACGGAACAAACCCATCTTCCGTTTTTTCAAGTTTCGGTATTACCGACTGTTATTTAAAGCACCTCTATATTGACAGTGACGCAAATAAAGTAACACGTAAGGCTCACCACCACAACGGATTCGAAATACACATTATAGAAAAAGGACATCAGGAATACGAGGTTGACGGAAGGATATATTCCGCAAAAAGCGGCGAGTTTTTCTTTGTTCCTCCATATGTAAGGCATAAGATAGTAAACTCCTCCACCGGAACAGAAAAATACTCAATAACCTTTTCAAGCACAGCGCTCACATATCTTGATGACTGCATAATCGGGAGCATTCCACACCGTTTTTTTGAAAATGTGAAATTCATAACAAATGAATATCATAATAGCAAAGGTATTTCCGTACAACTTATCGAAAGCAGCGTTTTTGAATGCGCAGTTATGTTTCTGCGACTTGCCGGGCTGCGCGAGGAAGCATGCTTAAAGCAATCGGAGACGGATGATTTAAGACTCGATTCTGTTAAAAAATATATTGCCGATAATATCGAAAGCTGGATTACCGTTGGAGATATCGCCGCTTACTGTTATGTGAGCCCAAAGCAGGTCACGCGAATTTTCTTAAAGCACGAGGGTATGACGCCTGCACAGTATGTTATAAAACGGCGCATTTCATATATCCAAAAGCTTCTCGAAAGTAATAGGCTTTCACTCAAAGAAATCAGTGAAAAAATGAATTTTCAGAACGAATATTACTTTAATGCATTCGTAAAAAAACACCTCGGGATGCCTCCGGGTGAGTATCGAAAAATGGTAAAGTAATCACTTCCATTAAACCATAAAAGGGTTTGTAGCAAATTGCATTTTTGCTACAAACCCTGATATTTTTATTGAAAACTCTCCTACTTTGCTATGTCGTTTGCCGCGGCAGCGTAAGCGTCCGCCGTCAAGTTTGCTTCGTCAAGTGTTTTTCCCGATGCAAGGATATACACCTTTATCTTCGGCTCTGTTCCGGACGGGCGGATTATGAAGCTTGTGCCGTCCTCCATATCAAAGTAAAGCACATTGCTTCCCGAAAGCGGAAGCGTCTCGCCTGTGTTTGTCTTGCCCGTAAGGTAATCACGCACGCGCTTGACCTTTCCTCCGGCAAGCTCACAGGGAGGATTATTACGAAGGTTTTCCATAAGCTCGCGCATCTTCGCAAGTCCTGAAACACCCGGCATAACAACGTTGACCGTGCGCTCGGCATATGCGCCGTATTTTTCATAAAGCGCCATCATCGCCTCATAAAGGCTCTTGCCCTCAGTTCTGTAATATGCTGCCATCTCGG